>NZ_JALKIK010000072.1:0-12000 GCF_023050955.1 Anaerobiospirillum sp. NML120511 | reverse complement strand
GTAGTACCGTGCCTGATGTACCTGCATCCAGGTTTAATGTCCATACCATAAGTTGGCACAAGAGCATGCTGATTTGCCTGTATACAAGGCTTTTCGTCATAACTTAAAACAACAATGTTTTCATCATTCTCTTCTGTCACTTTGCAGAGCGCTCTATGAACACTGGTAATCTTAGCCTCATAGTCTCGATCAGTACTGAAGCAGTAAGAGCCAGATGGACGCCTTGCTATGCCGTGTTTTTTGCAGAACCTGCACATAGTTGACACTGATACCTTCTTAACTGCTGCAAGGCCTGCAAGTGTCCAGAAATCAGATGAACTGATTGAATCTCTGGCATGGTCGAACTCATCAAGGGATTTTATGTAATCAGGGCTTGTGAAGCAGAGCTCCTTAATCTCCTCAATAGAGTCAGTACTTAAAGATGGTGGACGACCTGATCGTGGACGATCACGTAAACCGTCAACGCCATGCTCTATGTATCTGCTAAGCCACCTTCTAATAAATTGTCTTGATTTTGAAGTAAGTCTGGATAATTCACAAATTGTTTTGGAGCGCATTGCGCTAATAACAACGTTACAACGTTCTTTAATACCGTGCTGGTCAATCCTCCTTGAGGAGGCCTGCTGAATAATGGCAAGTTCTTCACGATTTTGTTTCAAACGGGATTTTACTTGCTGTAAAATCGTTCCTGGCTGCTTATGCAGGGCATGGGCAGCCTGTGAATCAGGGCATTCTAGTTTTTTCATAAGCCCTGATTCTACTATATATTTGCAAATTACGATACGATTTTACTGCTAGTACTCAGTGGGTCAAAACTTTTGAAATCTGATACTAGCGGCCCAGTGGAGGTGGAGGAGGTACAGGGGTGCTGCTATTGTTGCGCAAAGATGCGGCGCGCAGGGCCTCTACATTATTCTGGGACTCGCAGGCGGCAGCAATGCCCAGATTGCAGGCACGGGCATAGTAGATACTGGCGTGGTCGAGATTGACCGGAGTGCTGTAATTTGGCACCTCGGCACCGCCAGTTTCGCACAGTCGGCCAAGGTACATGCAGGAAAGACCATTGTTTATTTTGCAGGCCTGCTCGAGCATGGCAATAGCTGTCGAAGTGTCCTGCTTCATGGCTATACCTGAGAGCATATTACTGGCATAAAGAGTACAGGCATCACCATTGCCCATCTGGCAGCCGGCATCAAGAAATCTGTTTGCTGAAGCATCATCGCCCTGGTTATGCAGCTGAACTGCATTGGCCAGACATACTGAGGAGTTGCCGGCAAAGCAGGCACGCTGAGAGAACTCAATAGCTCTGGTACCGTCACCTGCAGCTGTATAGTAACTGGCAAGGTCCATAC
Organism: Anaerobiospirillum sp. NML120511; assembly: GCF_023050955.1. Classification (NCBI taxonomy): domain Bacteria; kingdom Pseudomonadati; phylum Pseudomonadota; class Gammaproteobacteria; order Aeromonadales; family Succinivibrionaceae; genus Anaerobiospirillum; species Anaerobiospirillum sp. NML120511. The sequence continues at coordinate 10,648 of NZ_JALKIK010000072.1, read as the reverse complement.
AGGCATCAGGGCTGTTAAGCTCGCAGCCTTTTTCGTAGTAGGAGACGGAGTCAGCAGGTATGACGTTGGACTTTGGGTCTTTTGAAGCTGTATTGTGCTCCAGGGCAACCAGACGGCCTGCGTAATAGCAGCCCATGCCCAGATTGCTCTCTGACTTGCGCACATAATCAGGCTTGGCAAGAGCCAGATCACATGCCCTGGTGAACATCCCCCTGGCAGCATTCTGGTCTTTCTCTACACCACGACCCTGGAAAAGCATCAGGCCCGACATGGTGCAGCCAAAAGGGTCATCCAGTTCACAGGAGTGAGAAAGCAGCTTGTAACCATAGGCGTAGTCCTGCTTAGGGCTGCGATCATCAACGAAATAGTTGCCGTACATGCCAAGAGCATGCCCCCAGACAGTACATGCTGTCTTAAGACCACCTGTACAGGCCTTTTCAAGGTTGAAAGCGGCCAGCTTCATATTGATGTCAATATCAGTATTGTGGTCAATGGCAAGTGAGGAATAGTGAATACCAAGACGCTGACAGGCCTCCAGATCATTGGCGCCTTCACATTTTGAGGTAAGTTTCTTTATCTCAGCTGTTTCGAGAACAGCTTTGCCATCATGACTGTGAGCGTCGCCCGCTTCGTTAGTCTGACGGGCAAGGCTGGCACTGCCCAGCAGGCGCTGATCATTGAGTTCTACCTGACGCTGCATCTTTTTCATGTGCTCAGGATCGGCAAGATTAGCCTCAATCTGGGAAATAATCTTCTCAGGCTGAACGTTGGCCGGATTCTTAAGTCCGGTACCAGCATGGGCAAGACCACTGATAGCTGCACCAGAGATCACTGAGCAAAGCCCAAGGACCAGAAGGGAGGTTCTAAGTCCATTACTATTGGGAGCAGTTTTAATACCAGACATAATAAAAACCCTGAAAGTTAGCTAAGGATTCAGCATGTAACTGCGTCTTATGATTACCGGCAAAAAGACAAGGACAGTAAGGCAGCTACAAAAATCATGCCCATAACTCACGGAAAGGCGCATGATGAAAATAAGGCATGAAAGGCCAAAACGAGTCGGCTCATAAAGCTCTGACAGCCCTGACAACTCAGCCCCTCAGTATTACGCAGAGCTGATGTATCAGGAGCCTGATAACTGTCAGCACGGGGCGTATCAAGCACTGCTGTTCCCGGCGGGATTCCCAATTGCGGACATGGCGCAGCAGCCGTGCCCCTGATCAGAAATGACCTTTTGAGCCATGTCCAGACGGGGAGTCTGACGTAGCAACGGACAAATACGTAATGAGTACCTGACGTAGTACCTGAAGAAGTATCTTGCGAAGTGTCTGACAGAGTGTATGAGGCAGGTTCTCAAGGGCTGTCTCAATACCTGTTATATGTAGCGCATAGTACCTGATGTTACCGCAAAAGTGCCCGGTTGACGGCCCTATGAAGCATATTTGTCAGAACCCGTAATGGGCTTTAATCTCTGATATGGAAAAGACAAATGGTGCCCATGATGCCCAAGATGGGGCCTCAGGACAACCGGTTCTGTCCTTTATGGCAGTGTCTAATTACTGCTTCAGAGTTAGCTGAACACAGTGGAGCCTTAAACAGCCTGACCGCCTTTTACAGGCTTAAACAGGCTATCTGGATGCCAGTCTGTGCATGCTCATGACAAGGATGCAAAGCATTAACCGTACGTGAATACAAGGATGTGATTAACAGAGCTTAATCTCATTTCATTCTATCCTAAATACCCTGGGCAACATACAGAGAGCTGTCATTTAGTGACGACCAGCGTCCAGACATGTGATCCAGCACATCAATCCTGACCATAACAGTGTTAGCTTGTCAGCACCTCCATACCAGCCCGACGATAAAAACGCCTGAATACACGATGCCATATAGTCAAAGCGCCTGCTCACTAAAGATGCCAGATATAACATATAGCTCTAACAACTAAACCTTTACTGAAGCACGTATCAGGGAGCCTGAGACTAAAACCAGCCGCGCACGAAAAGCTTATGAACACTCGTTATACTGCCGGGGCGCCGCAACTGGTGGGCTGATTTGTCCGGTATGAGGCAGAAAAAAGGCCCTGCCAGTAAGTGGCAGGGCCCTGTGTGGAGTTTGAGTCGATTATTGCTCAGCAGCACTGCAGGCAAGCAGTCATCTCTGCACTGAGCTCATAATGAGCTCAGGTCGGGCTGAACTGCAGTGCGCCCTGCTCTGCCGCACAGAACTGTACGCACCGGCTATGCCTGCTGTGCGATGCATCAGGCCGCAGGGGCCATGGTGGTCAGCTGAGCTGAAGCGTAGTTGCCTGCACTGTTTACACTCCTTGAGGCATGACGCTGATGCATGGTTATGGCACCTGCTTTGTGTACTGTTGCCGCTGGTGAAGAGTGGTTAAATCCATGAGCTGATGCTGCACTTCCAGAGACAGAACCCGCAGACACACTCTTCAGGCTCTTAATGCTGCTTCCAGCAGCTGCAGAGGCTGACAGTAAAGAGCCTTTGCTGGAGCTGCCGGAGCCGCGCATTGCTGAGCCGCTGCCACTGGAGCTGCGCATGGAGGTCCCTGAGCTGCTGGAGCTGCCTGTAGCGGAGCTGCTGGAGCTGCCTGTGGCGGAGCTGCTGGAGCTGCCTGTGGCGGAGCTGCTGGTGCTGCTTGTGGCACTGCTGAAGGAGGCCGCTGTACGACTGACTGCTGCACTGCGGACAGCACTGCTTACAGGAGATGCCTGCTTATGGTCAGATGCTGATTTGATAAGCGCTGCAGTAACATCACGAAGGTGGCTGTTTGTATAGTCAGCTCCTGATTCATGCTGGGAAGCCATCATGGTTTCAATCATGGCACTGGCCGAGCCAATGTGCCTGTGATAACTGGTGGTGCTGCCAGCATATGAGCCAGCAGTCGCAGCGCTGCGGCCTCCGACACTGCTGCCTGCGCCAGTGGTCCCAGTGCCAATAGTGTTTGTACCAATGGAGTTCGTGCCAATGCTGCCTGCAGCACTAATAGCGGTATTTGTGCTGGTTGACCAGCTGCGTCCACTCATGGAGTATGTACCTTCTGCAGGTATGTCAGGCTGCTTAACAGCACAGCAGGCTGCATCATCCCCAGTATCAGTATTTGCATCGGAATCCATTCCATCCTTAGCATAAGCTGCAGCGGCCGCCATCATCTGAACCGTAGCCTCAGTCCTGAAGTAGCTGACGGCTTTTTGCATGTTGAATACTCTGTCTACAAGGTCATCAAGAGCACTGAGATTATCAGTAGTCATGGAGCTGATATGCTGACTGGTACTGGTAATGGAGCAGATATTCTTGGAGATTTCGCCTGTGGAGCAGTGCTGCTGCTCAGCTGAAGTCGAAATTCTGGTTACCTGATCATTAAGGCTGTCGACCTTGGCCACAATGTCATCAAAAATACTCTGAAGTTCATCGGCCTCATTGGCGATGGACTCAATATTGGCAACTGAGGCATTCATCGACTCAAGGCAGGATGAAGTGTTCTTCTGTACGCTCTCAATGGTAGCGCGAATCTGCGAAGTAGACCGGGCTGTCTGAGCAGCAAGTGCACATACTTCATCAGCAACTACGGCAAAGCCACGGCCTGCAGCGCCGGCACGGGCTGCCTCAATTGCAGCATTGAGGGCCAGCAGGTTGGTCTTGGAGGCGATATCTTCAATGGTAGTGACGATGGCAGAAATACTTCTGGAGTGATCGACCAGAGCAGCTATATTGTCAGCATCATTGCGGGTATTAACAGCCTGAGCGCGGATACGCTCAATAGTATTGCGTGCTGAGCTGATGCCATGGGATGTAGCATCATGAGTCTGCTCAGAGGTTACGGCAGCACTTTCACAGCTGCGGGCAATTTCGGCTGTAGTACTGGTCATCTCATTAACAGCTGAGGAAACATTCACAGCATGATTCTGATGCTCATGAAGCTCAGTGGAAATAGCATGGTCTGCCACAGAAATCTGATTGAGTCGGGCCACCACCTCAGTGGTCTGCTCGGCTACAGTGCCGATATGCTCGTTTATGGCGTTTTTCATGCGCTCAATGGCCATAATGAGCTCGCCAAACTCGTCGTGAGTCCTGGTCTTGATCCTGATATCAAGTTCGCCAGCTGCAATACGCTGAGCTCTGTCAGAGCAGTAACGCAGGTGAGACAGGATGTTTCCTGAAATGGCCAGAGCAATAACAATGCTGGCAATCAGAGAGGCAGTCATGGCAATGATGATGTCACGACGAACCGGGCTGTCAGCAAGCCTACCTGTCATATTGGTAATGCGCTTATGCTGACTGGCAATAATGGCTGAACAAATAGAGTAGGCCTGGTTGTTGAGCGGACCGAGGCTCTCGTTATACACAACAGAGAAGCCCTCTATAGAGCCAATAAGCAGCTGGGCCTTGGCTCGGGTACGGAAAATCCTGGCCCACTCAAGAGCCAGATTACGTGCCTTGTCCAGTTTTTCCTTGTCAGCATGGTTGCTGGCACGCATTTCTCTGATGTCAGCTTCAAAGATCTTGATTTCATCAATCAGAGCAAAGACAGCCTTAGTGCGCTCGCTCTGATCGGTAATGCGGCCTGAAAGGAAGTCATAGATTTTGTAATCAAGTGCGGCCAGTCTGTTCTGAACGCCACTTACCTGCTCATAATCACGTGAAAGCAGGGCATCAGTCTGCTCTACTACCTCAAGGGTATTGTCAATGAAGATTAATGAGCTGACCGAGGCAGCTGACGTCAGTATCAGCACGGAAAAGAAACTCAGCAGCAGTTTGGCACGAACCCTGAGGTTACACAGAAATTTGAGCATAAACAGTTCTCACTGCCTGAACCATGACCGTTGTGATTTAACCGGGATCAAGGTTCATACAGTCAGCAAGAGCCGTCCGGAACATATTTATGTCCTGGAGCAGGGGGCTGCAATACCTGCCATGAACAGCTGCATGAACGACAGCTTTGACATGACAGGACAGTTCCTGAGGAAGCTGAATTTACTTTCACCCGGTCAGGCCATGACAGGCTTGACCTTTTCTATAATAATTGTCCAATAGATGCGGCAGACAGCACACAAAAAAGCCACAATACGGGCTTTGCTGTTGCGCACGGCTAAGATAGTCGCGTCGCATAAAGGACAAATTGATTTTTTGTTAAATCTAGTCATACGTAAATCCTCTGTGCTCAGACCTAAGGACCATGCCCTGCATAGATGCGCACTTTCATGGCTTACAAAGGGCATATTGAATCAGGTAAAAATACACGAAAAAGATTTTCAGCGCCTACATCTGACAGGCCCCGGACTTTGCTCATTTCCAGAGCACAAGCTTCTCATCTCATCCCACCACGTCCCACCCTATCTTGTCATCCGCGCCCGTCATCCGCTCCTCTGCTCCCACCATATCACCACGGCTGTCTTCACAATCAGCCCGGCACGCCCTGGTAACAACAATCAAGAACGCAGGAGACATCCACCTGCTGCCTGTCAGGCTGGTATCCCAGTCGTACAGCCCGGCATATCGTATGTACTATCTTTCAAAGCCGAATAATCTGTGCTCATGAAGCTGGCCAGCACCTAAGACACTAAACCACCTCCCGCCCGAAAAGACAGCAATAAGAAAGGCTAACAGCACCTGACAATGCTTCAGGAAGAGCAGCAGGCTGACAAGGCGCCCTAAAACATGATGAATGAGGGATAACCTGTCCCAGCCAGCATGGCAGACCATTGACCTGTGGCTGCTGGTGAATGTCAGTTACCGAAATTGCCTTGCAAACAATGTTTGTGTTTCATGCTTCTCCTGCAACGACAACACCGGGCACGGACATATCGATACCGAAAGCTGCCCATGGTCTTGAAGATAACTGGGCTGAGATGGAGCACGCTCATCAAAGAGGGCAGAGCTCTCGTCAGAGGAGATGAAAGAAAAGGACAAGGAGAAGGAGCAGGACAATGACAAGGACAAGGACAAGGACAAGGACAAGGACAAGGACAAGGACAAGGATAGCATCGCAAGCACTAAACTCATGGGGACAGTCTGCAGCACAAACGACACTGCCATACAGGAGTCGCAATGGTGCACATGAAATGGCCATTTTCAGCTGTGTTTGAGACAAATATGCATTGATATGGTTTTGTTCACAGTGCATGCATGGCTGTGGTAGTCTAAAGACAGAACACCATGGTTACCTTTGCGCTCATCAGGCAGGCTATAAACCAACGTGCCGACCAGCAGCATACAGACATGGCATAGCCTGTCAGGCAAAGCATCATCTGACAGGTTTGGAATGGCCTGCCAGGAACAACATCTGCAGACAGTCATGCCATATGTCAACTGGCATGGCATAGCCTGTCAGGCATGGAATCTGCCTACAGACAGAGCTCTGCTCAGCATATATGTTCATACGAGTGAGCTGGGAAACCTGGTGTACAAGGATTTGATCAGACAGGAGAAACAGGTCTTGAAGTCATTAAACGATTCTTTCAAGCTCAGCAACGGCTACTCAATCCCATGCATTGGTTTTGGCACCTGGAAAGTAGCTACTGGTGAAAGTGGCGCCGAGGTAGTGCGCAAAGCCATTGAAAGTGGCTATCGTCATATTGATGGTGCAGCCATTTATGGCAATGAAAAGGACGTAGGAGCAGGTATTCGTGCCTCAGGCATTGCCAGAGAAGAGCTCTTTATCACCAGCAAGGTCTGGAATGATGATCGTGGCTATAAGACTACTCTGGCTGCATTTGATCGTACCCTCAATGATCTGGGACTTGAGTACCTTGATCTTTACCTTATTCACTGGCCGGCTTCATCCTCTCGCTTTGCCGACTGGGAGCAGATTAATCTTGACACCTGGCAGGCCATGACCGAGCTGTACAAGGCAGGTCGCATCAAGTCGATTGGTGTTTCCAACTTCCTGCCACACCACCTCAAGGCACTGCTTGGCGCTGAGGTAAAGCCAATGGTCAACCAGCTGGAAATCCACCCGGGTTACCTGCAGCGTGAAACCGTAGAGCTGTGCCAGAAAGAAGGCATTGTTGTTGAGGCATGGAGCCCTCTGGGACAGGAGCGCATATTCAACAATCCTCTGCTCATTGAGCTGGCTGCAAAGTATGGCAAGTCAGTAGCCCAGATCTGCCTGCGCTGGTGCCTGCAGCACAACACCCTGCCTCTGCCTAAGACTGCTACTCCATCCCGCATGGTTGAAAACACTCAGGTCTTTGATTTTGAAATCTCAGCCGAGGACATGCAGCGTATTGACGCCCTGCCTGTCACAGGTGAATCAGGCCTGTATCCTGATGAGGTTACTTTCTAAAAGTAACTCCTCTCACAGCTTGCCTGTCCTTAATATGCTCCAGCATACCTGCCCGCTACCGGGCAGGCGTAAAGCATGGCCAGCTCCACAGCCCCTGCCCTACAACGGCATCCCATGCCCTCACCGACAGGCAAGGCAGCCACATGGCACCTCCGCATGCAACGCACATGAACCTGCACCTGCACCTGCACCTGAAGGCCACAGACATGCGGTCGGCATACAAAAAATCATGCAGTCAGACCTGCATCCTGACCTGCATGTCTGGTACTAACGCAGCGCTCCGTCAGCGCTGCATGCCCAGCCGCTATTCCATCCTGCCCCGGTCCCGTGACCATGGGCCGCAATGCAATTTCGTTCCCGCCCTTTATCGTATTTGTCCATTTCTTCCCTTACATTCCCTTCACCTGTCAATACAGCTGCCTTAAGATTACACCTCAAGCATTTACCGCAGCCAGCGTCTTGCCCAGGCAAGGTGCGGCGCAATCATGCGCCTTGTTTCGTTCTCCCTGGTCTGCACGCCTTGATTAGTGCTCACTGGGTCATGCGCCTTGTTTCGTTCTCCCTGGTCTGCACACCTTGATTAGTACTCACTGGGTCATGCGCCTTGTTTCGTGCTCACTTGTTCACGCTCTTGATTCATACCCGAAGTTCTACAGAAGCGCTGCACAGCAGTTATGACCTGCTCAGTGGTACTTTATGTTGCTTCAGGCCCCGTTTACACACAGCATGAGCTGCCTGTCTATCCTGTCCAGTCCAGCATTAGTCACGCACAGGAAGACAGCCCAGGCGCTTCCTGAAGACAGGAGCATGTCCTGTCCTGATCATAAGCCATGACTGCACGCCTGCATTACCAGTTCTGTATGCGTCATTCGATATCAGGATACGCTATAAAATAATATGTACAAGCATTTTGTGCATAGGGAAGACAGCGGGCGATGTGACTTTGAGCATGAGCAAACAACTGAAAATTCTGATGGCATTGTTCAGAAATTAATCATTGAAAAAATTCAATCCAAGTCAGGGCAGCTAATGATAATAATTATCATTGCATGAAAAATGTGCAGCAATTTTTATGATTTTCTAGATATGCAAAAGCTGCATGTAAATGGGATTTTTACACCCCGTATGCATCGTAATGGATAGCCAATATAAGCGATTTATCGCTGGAAAATTTCTAAAAAAATACTTGCATATGGCCATAACACTTAGATACAATCAGCAGCAAGTCGAATGCATATCTAGACAGCTGAAGCTGACACAGCAGATTCAGGTCTCATAAAGAGAAAAGTCCACAGCATTCAGGCTTGAAAAATAAAGACCGCACCCCTGAAACTGCGGCAATTGTCATAGCAACAGGCAATCAAACAGACCGCGCTCTGCAAAGCGCTTTAGAACACAATGTTTTGCTACTCAGGCACCCGACGAACTTATGCCTCCAGCGCCTTAACACGACTGGCTGGAACGGCAGTAAGAAAGGACTCGAGAGCCTTGCTCTATGGAAAATGGATAATGAAGTTATCTGCGTCCAGGAAAAAAGCATCACTTTCCACATCACACAAAGTACGTCTGGGTGTGCTGCTCGTTATAGCCTTAGCTGTAGGAGGTCAGGAAATTATGTCACGCTCTGATAACAGCGCACATGGTCTGTACAGAAACTCTGTCAAATGCACATTAACTGCAGCCGACTTCACTGAGACTGACCGTGCCCTTATGAGAGTTCCTCACAGCACGCAGTCACAGTGTACCCGCAGCTGATAAAGCAGACTCGTTGCACATTAACCAGTTAAATATGCGGCCGTAAGGCCCACGGGGCCCCAGAAGGGCAGCCCGGAATTTCAAAAAGCAAAAGTTGCCGGTCTTACGTCAGGCCGGCTGCCAGCTTAAACCGATTAGCATGTGACATGGGCCCACTGCCAGGCAGATGGGCCCTTTTTTATGCCTGTTATCAGGTTTTTCCCACAGGTCTCCCTCCCAGACAAAGCCGCAGAGCTGCAATCCCTCCCTCTGGACAGCCCCAGCCTGCAGGCATGCTCCCTGTTTCAGTCTGATCTGGATGGCTGATCTCCCTATCCCCCAACTGCAGCACCTCATACCGACACACGGCAGTCCCTCTCCACAAAGCATAACATGCTGCAATCCCTGCAGAACAGGCATTCAGCCAGGCAGGCAGGCGGCATTCAAGACTGCACAATATGGCACCAGGCCGCGTTCTACTGTACAGCCTGAGCAGGCAACGTTGTGCTGTGTCGTTTCACCAGACAGCGTTCTGCTGTGCTGCCACACCAGCCCGCTGCCCTCAAAAGCTCATACAAATGGCAAAACTCCTATCCTGCAATGCAAGTAAATCAGATTGAACACTGACAAGACATAGAGCCTCAGAGCGGCTGAATACCTGCAATAAAGGCTTGAACAGCCTTGCACCGGCTGAGATCAACCAGTGAACAGCTCAAATATTACAGGCATGAAGCCTCAAACCATAAAGCTTAATGTCCTGGGACTGAGTCACGGTGAATTATGTTCCTTAGCCAGTGATAGTTCTGGCATTTCTGGCAGTGCCTGAGGCGCATGCGGCCATGGTATATGAAGGGAAGAATTGGAGCTGAAAGCGAATGAAAGTCCCATTTTCAGAGGAATGTGACAGCTCGTGCCTGAGCTAAGTTGAAAATGAAGATTCATGGTGAATTCCTTATGCTGAGTTGCGCTCTTTGCTGAGCGCAGTAACTGTTATCAAATACGGCACCGCAAGCGGTAGCCCCCAATTATCTCAGGTCCGCATTGGCGGCCCAGAATGTTATCTCATGCAGCAGCACGCGGCTGCCGCGCCTGTTATCTAAGACCCGTACTGGAGGGCCGTTCTGTCATCTCATGCTACAGCAAGTGGCTGCAGCGTCTGTTATCTCAGACCCGCACAGGCGGGCCGTTCTGTTATCTCATGCTTCAGCACGCGGCTGTCGCGCCTACCTGTTATCTCAGACCCGCACTGGCGGGCCTTACTGTTATCTCATGCTTCAGCACGCGGCTGCCGTGCCTCTTATCTCACTTGCAGCGCGGCAGCTGCCGGTACTGTTATCTCATGACCAGCCGGGCATGCGTTGCCATGTCTCATTTTGGGCCCGGGACAATGGTCTTGATCTGCTGTCATGTGTTTGCCGGGCCTTTTGGGATGCATGCTCATGCTTAAGTCATTTTTGCTGTTATTACTGGTGCATTGGCCTGTCTTTAGAAGCTGTAGCTGACGCGGAAGCGGGCTGCAGCATCGTTCTGGGCAAATATTGGGGCTGTGCCAATTGCCTGGCTCAGGTCGAGCTCGGCATTGATGCCATATCCTGACCAGTTGAGGGTCAC
>NZ_JALKIK010000071.1:0-13968 GCF_023050955.1 Anaerobiospirillum sp. NML120511 | reverse complement strand
TTTTTACTATGTGATCAAAATCTCGTTTTTAAGTGAATCTAAATTGTTAAAAAGTGATCCTGGTATCACATTTTATTTTCCGAATTTGATCCTTGGATCAAATTTCACGCTTTGTGCGTAGCCCCTGCAGGCCAGCCGGCAGACGTGCCGGTCATCAGGCCTGTCGGCAGGCAGACCATCCGATCGGCGTGGCTTTGCTTACGGGCATGAAAAAGCGCCTGTCATCAGAACCTCAGTGGTGCTGATAACAGGCGCTCCTTTGCAGCTGACAGGCTGCATGCCGCTGTGCCCAGCCAGGCTGCATGCCGATAGGCCCATGCTGGCTGTGCCGTCTGAAAAGGCACTCAGGGCCGGTCAGCTGCAGCGAAAGCTGTCGCAGCGGCGGCTGTGGCAGCTGCTGCGCTCCAGGTGTCTTAGCTGCGGATAACGATTTCCTGACGCAGTACGGAAATATCATCCTCTTCGAGATTGTCGCGCTCGGCACGGTGGATAATCTCCTCAGGAGTGTATACGTCACCTGGGTATACCACTACCAGGGCATCGTCACCTACCTGCAGATAGTTGGTAAGACCAAACTCGCTGTAGCGGGTGGCACCTATGGAAACCATGATGCGGGTTGGACGGTTGGCGCGGTTGAGGTAGAGGTTGATGTTTTCGGCCGGGCCCTCATCCTTCTGATTGTTCAGACGGTCGATAAGCCAGTTGACCAGCTTCTCGTAGAAGTAGGAGTAGTCCTTGACCGCGCTGTCCTCACCATAGGTGTAGACCTTGCCGTCACGAACGAGGAAGGAGGCAATGCGGTAACGGTCCAGAATGCCGCCCTCAGTCAGGCTGTCGACCTTGATGTAGTTGGAGGCAAAGCCCTTGGAGGCATGGCCCCAGTTCTTCTTCTGGCTGATCTTGGTGGCACCCTGCTTGCGGATAGAGCAGTCATTGGCAGCAGCAAAAACCAGAGGCTTTAAGCCGGCAACCTTGTCGCTGTTCCACTCAACGTCAAAAACAATGGCGCACTCAGGCTCAATCTGCAGCTTCTCCTCACCTTCAGGGAAAATGATGGAGTAGTCATCAAATGGGAAAGTGCCCAGAAATTCAGGGGTGTCTGCACCGATCTCAGGGATATAGGTTGGGAATACGGCCTTAGGAGCATTCTCCTCAGCAGTCTTTACCTTGGTAAAGTCCTTGTCCTCACCGGCCTGCTCAAGATGTCCGGTGAAATTACCGGCTACGCCAAAACAGGCAACCTTCTTTAAATCGATCAGCATACTGTGCTACTCCCAATTATTGCTCAAAATCCTTGATCTGCCCGGTACGGCCCGAACACGAAAGAACGGCAAAACAGCCGTCCTGACCTGCCCGCAGTCACCGCCTGACAAAGGCTCAGTGCACCACACCAGCCCGAACGCTCATAATCAGGTCATGTTAGCACAATTCCCCGCACGCACCTGTGATCGACTCAGGCACTTTTGGCACAAAATCAGCCCCGGCCGCCTGCCGCCTGCCGCCCCGACCCTGCGGCAACCTGGGCCACCGTGACAACCAGAGCCACCTCTGGCCTGTCAGCCATAGTCAGATGCATGGCCCTGTCCTGACCGGCCTGCTTAAGCTACAGCGCCCGCGCCAGTATCAGCCTGCCCTTATGCTGATACTAAGATAAACGCTGCTTATTTACCCCTGCAAGTCTGGAGCTCACACCAGCTACTACCATGGAGACATTCTGCATCTGCAGCCCTGGCCATGCCAGGCGCTGCATGAGGCGCAGTACATTACCTGCCAGCACCTTCCATAGCCTGCTACAGCCTGCCACGCCCTGCTACAGCAAGTCTGCAGCGCCCTCCATGGGCATAACAGTCAGCCAGGACTGAACAGCACTGAGATAAGGGGGCCGCCTGAACTGATTGCTGTGCACTGACAGCAGACCTGACAGGCGCAGTTTTGGCACAGGAATCAATTACTGTTAGCCAGGTCACGCGGTTTTTACTGTCAGTGGATTTATAATTTTTCCTTGCACTGCAGTTGTTTACCACAGCCTGGATACAAGACATACAATCTGATGGCGGTAATAACCGTTTTAAGACCTGATCCCTGGACAGGTCCCGTGCCCGTCACAAGGCCACAGTTTCAGGCTCCATGGTCCAAGCCCTATGTCCCCGGCTTCCAGGCTCCAGGTTCCGGGCCCCAGCTCCTGGTTACGGGCTTTCCCTGCTTCCGCCTGATTGTCAGTGAAGACTGGCGCTGCCTGCTGGAAAAAGCTGCTTAACGATCTGCTCATGACAATCGCTCAAGGCCGCCTTACCCGGCCTGATACCAGAGCTGTGGCATAAACATCTACCTCAGTTGCTGCATAAGCTGCTGCAAATAATGAAGCCTGCTCAGAATGCACAGAGGCATTTTTGGCCTGTTGCCTTTATGAAATTGTGAGCTCTTTTCAGGCCTGTGCACTTTTAAAAAGTGCACGCAGGCACATATGCAGATGTATTTATACCCGTGACTCAATAGGGCGCATACTTTGTCAGTATTTCTGACTGGCATCAGGTTAAAATTACTGGAAATGTGCCGCTGCTGACCGTAATGTATGATGCAATTCCCGCCTTATGTCGTAGCTCAGGACGGCAGCCGTGTACACTTTGACGGCCTCAGGGGCCTGGCTGCCCGTGCTCATTCAGTGGCGGTTGCCTGTACGCATGGCGCGGCCGCTGCCCGATTGCACGGCGCGGCGGCTGTGTGCTGCATCACTGGCAATACTGGCGCGCATTTGCATATTGTCTATGATGGTTTTTTTGCATTCAGTTATAATGTGTGCGCTGCAGGCACGATGGCACGGTCTGCACATGATTATGGCTGTGCGTCTTTTGCGTTTTTATGGCATCGCCATGCCTTGTTTTCTTAATCAGCAAAACATTTTAAGGAGGGTAATGTATGCTCTGGTCAGTCAGAAAGCTGCTGACAGCCGCAACTGCTATGGTGGGACTTTCCTCTGTGCTCGTGGCCTCTGAGGTCTATGCCATGGACAGTTTTGAGAAAGCCTCTGAGATCCTGCCTTCAATCTACAGTCAGCTCGACCGCGAGATAGGCAATACCACTACCCTCTACTGTGGCTGCGCCCTGTTTTACCGTCAGTCAGGCGACAGTACTGAGTGGTTTACCGATACCTTTGGCTGTGGTTATGAGCCACGCCGCTCTGAAAAGCGTGCCAACAGCGTAGCCTTTGACCGTGTCATGTCCCCATGGGTATTTGCCCAGGGCCTTGAGTGCTGGTTCAATGGCGGCCGGAGAGGCTGTATTATGGATGAGAAGTTCAATCTCATGGATGGCGACATGCACAATATTTTCCCGGCCATCGGTGAAATCAGTGGTAACCGCGCCACTTTCCGTTTTGATGACTGGGGTGAGCGCCCTTCCCAGTATGGAAGCTGCCCTGTAGTCGTAGACTTTGCAGGCCGACGTGCCCAGCCATCTGACAGGTCTCGCGGTCAGATTGCCCGTGCCATGCTCTACATGTGCCAGCGCTACCGTATCTCCATTGGCGGCGATCAGCACATGCTTTTTGAACAGTGGAATGAAAAGTATCCACCAGACGTAATTGAGTGCCGTCGCAATGAGCTTATTGCTGAATTTCAGGGCAATGACAATCCTTTCATTACCTCAGCCTGCACAGTAGGCAGAAAACGCCGCTGATCACTATCCGGGGCCATACAGCGGCCCCGACCTCCGCTGAGGATACATAATCACTGTCTGCCCCCACATGCCGGCACCGACTAATCTGCCCTGTCAGCTCAGGATGCCCCATCTTTCAGGAACATATCATCCCCCTGTCGTTCCTGTCCGACTCATCACCACTCTCTTTCCTGTCTGCCCCCATCTCCCCTTGTCTTTCCTTCCTCTTCCATCAGCCCCGATACCCGATCTTTGTGACTGATGGTCCTGTAAGAGAGCCTGCAGCCAGTACACGTATCCCTCTGCTTGCATCACTGCGCTCCGCAACGAAAGTGCACAGCAGCCGCACATCGTTTGTACAGCCGCACATGGACCGCCCGTCACCCAGTCATCCCGTTATCTCGTTATCACGTTATCCCTGCTGCACAGACTGATACCAGACTCTCCTGCCTGCAAGGTGCTTTGCTCTGAAACTAATCAGAGCTGCGCTCTTTGGCATACGTCAGCAGCCATGACTGTACTGCACCAGGGCAGCCATGACTGTGTTGCAAATATACTGCACCGGAGCGGCTGTGCCTGTAATGCGACTGTATATTGCCTGCGCTGTAACATGCCTTAGTATCGATGCCGGGGTGATGATCCAGGATATGACAGGGATAATCAGCTTTTTTCATGGGCCTGTGCTTTAAGGTAAAATAGGTAACCCGTATCCATATCACAAGAGGTTATCCATGCGTCTTTCTCTGATCCGGCTGCTGGGCACTCTGGCTGCAGCTGCCACTGTCTCTTCAGTAATGCTCATGCCTCAGGCTCTGGCCGTAGAGTCATTCAGCGCCGCCAAACGTGTCCTGCCTGGTATTTACCAGCAGCTGGACAAGGAATTTGGCAATACCTCTACAATCTACTGTGGCTGTGATATCAGCTATAAGAAGAGCGGCAAGAAAGTACGCTGGTCTGTCGATCTCGACAGCTGCGGCTACAAGGTACGCAAGAATAAGGAGCGCGCCAGCCGCATTGAGGTTGAGCATGTGATGTCCGCATGGGAATTTGGCCACCAGCTCAAGTGCTGGCGCGATGGCGGACGCAAGAACTGTGGTGATGTAAAGCAGTTTGACCTGATGGAAGGTGATCTGCACAATCTCTATCCAGCCATTGGCGAGGTCAATGGTGACCGTGGCAACTTCCAGTTCTCTGACTGGAATGGCAAGCCATCAAAATATGGCAAGTGCCAGATGGTAGTGGACTTCAAGGGCAAGCGTGCCCAGCCACCAGTTGAGGCCCGTGGCCCAATCGCCCGCGCCCACCTGTACATGGCCGATCAATATAAAATCCGCCTTGCAGATCAGCAAAAGAAGCTCTATCTTGCCTGGGACAAGATGTACCCGGCCACTAAGATGGAATGCCGTCGCAATGAGCTCATCACCCGCGAGCAGGGCAATGACAATCAATATGTAACCGCAAGCTGCCGCCTGTCCTCAGGCAAGTAGCCGCCCTACCGGCATCACCACCACTAACTCAAGCTCCGGCAAGCAGGGCCATGACAGCCTGCCCTGCAACCCTCAAAGCCAGCTCATGACCTCCAGACATGCAGCACCGCAAGCTCAGGCGCTGAAGAACTGCAGTACCGCATGCTCGGCCACTTAATACCTGCAGCACCCCATGCTCAGGCAATTATGACCTGCGGGACCATAGCGCAATGCATGGAGCTCAGTGCCTGCAGCTGCCCAGGACGCCCTGGCTGGCCAGCCTCATTAGCATTGTGAAAGAGCATACCTGGCAATTCATGCACTGTCTGGCAGGGACGTCAGTGCTGTCAGGTATGGAGGCCAGTGCTGCCTTTCCTGACAGCAAGTGGCCGGAAAGGATCTTTGGACGGGCAGACGATATTGATTATTGCTGCAGTACGTTTCCAGATGTCTGAACTGATGTCAGCCGGGCACACGCACCAGGCTATGCCCTGTTGTGTCTGGCAAGCTACACCATGGCCATCACTGGCCCGGTATGAGCAAGACCAGGTCCTGCGCCTCTGTCTGTTACCTGTCCTTACCTGCTGGTGCAGCTGCCGGTCCCGGTGGAGCGACTATTCTTTTGCAGAGCGTTGGGAGAAGAACCTGAGGTGCATCTGACCTGGGGCCATGGGCTCTTCGCCAGTGGGCATGAACTGTTTTCCTGCGAGCATGGGCATGAGCACAGTGATGGTTATGGTACTGATGCTGGTGCTGATGCTGGCGATGGTGCCGGTGCTGTCAGTGACGATTAGTGAACAAAAGAGAAATGAGAATACCCAGAATTTATGATGCTGCCATGCCAGATCAGGCTGGAGCCGAGCTGGAGCTTGATGACTTTGGTGCCAGCCATGTAAGCCGTGTGCTGCGCCTCAAGCCTGGCGACAGTATCAGGCTTTTTGATGGCAGGGGTAATGAGTATTTAAGTGAGCTTACAGTTACAGGCAAGAAGACTGTAGCCATGCTTAAGGAAAAGCTCAGCCATAATGTCGAAAGCCCTGTTGAGGTAGAGCTGGTGCAGGTCATCAGCCGTGGCGACCGCATGGAATTTACCCTGCAAAAGGCCGTAGAGCTGGGCATCAGCCGCATTATTCCCCTGACCTCAGAGCGCTGCGGCGTCAAACTCGATGCCGACCGTGCCGCCAAAAAGACTGAAAGCTGGCAGCGTATTGCCATTGCCGCCTGCGAGCAGTGCGGCCGTAATGTAGTACCTCCAGTCGAACCTCTGCAGTCCCTGAGTTCCTTTGTAAACTCCCATCAGGCATCTTCAGGTGATGATGCCTCTTCATGTCCTGTTGATGAGCAGGGCTTTATCAACCTGACTCTCGACCCGGGAGCAGCACGCAGACTTACCCAGCTGCCTGTAAGTGGCAAATACCGTTTGCTTATAGGACCTGAAGGTGGCTTTACTGCAGATGAGGTGGAGCTTGCCCGCAAGGCAGGCTTTACCGGAATTACTCTGGGCCCGCGCATTTTAAGAACAGAAACAGCTGCCCTGGTATGCCTGTCCATTTTAGGATGCACCATGGGTGACCTTTAAAGTGCAGGGCTACCTGCAGAACACGCTTTAAAAGACGCTCTGTAAAACAGTATGAGAGATTGTTTTATAATCTCAGCCCTGCAGCAAGTGACTGTCCATAATTGCAGCGATTGAACCTCAGGCCGAATTCATAAGGCCCTGACCATCAAACCGCACGCGTTACTGCCGCCTCATGCACAGACTTACTATGCACTTGCAGCGCCCGTGCAGCATCAGCCACGCAGGCATGCAGAGCCTATGCGGCAGCAGCCGCCAGGCATGCAGCGCCCCATGCGGCAACCGATGCGTCAGTCATGCCGGGATTGAGAGCATTAGCTCATGAGTTCTCAGCCCATGCTTAATTCACATGCATTTCACAGGTTCTCAGGACCTGAGTCATAACATCAGGCCCTCGGCCGCCAGGAACAATCAGAGCCCATGCTGAAAACAGTTACAGCAAATTAAGCGGCCGGCACAGGACAGTACCAGGACCACTTTTACTGGCACTGCCAGGCGAAATGACTTCAGGCCCATTGCCGTGTGGCTGACGCTTTCATTGCAGTACTGGTATTCTGGCAGCACAGGCATCCTGACAGTCTTGCTGTGCCTGCAGTCTGTATGTCTTTGCCTTATGTAAGGTGATTTGTGGCTGGTGTGGCTGTGCCTGTTGATGGCGGCATGCTGGCTGCCGGGACTGCCATGCACGAGGCTCATGTACCTGATGCCTGGCGTACTTTGGGATGCTCGCCATGCCTGTGACAGCTGAAAGTTTTATTTACAAGGCATAAATGAGAGCCGTTTCCCATGGGCCACGCCCTGTCCTTTATGGAGCATGGGACAGGTAGCGGAGCTTATTATCATGCTGTCCTGAGTATCTGTACTCCAAGGCCTCAGGGGCTATTACGGGGCAGACAGGCAGCCTGTTGCGATTATTGAGAATTTGTCTGTATTGCGGTCTCAAAGGACCTGAATTACCCTTCCATGTCATATGCTACGACCTGTTCTTCAGGCAGGTTCCTTTATCCCCATATTTTCCACGGGCAGCTGCTGCAGCCTGCCCCTGCCTGATGCCTGACAGCCACTAAGCGTGGCCGCCACAAGCTTCCGGCATTATGGCCCTTGCCTGCACATAAGCTGCGCCAGCGCCAGCCAAAGCTGTCCAGCTCAGCCCAACAGGCACGTACGCTGCGCAGCTCACTGCTGTCAGGCCCTGGCATTTCAGGACGTACTGCT
Source organism: Anaerobiospirillum sp. NML120511 (assembly GCF_023050955.1). Classification (NCBI taxonomy): domain Bacteria; kingdom Pseudomonadati; phylum Pseudomonadota; class Gammaproteobacteria; order Aeromonadales; family Succinivibrionaceae; genus Anaerobiospirillum; species Anaerobiospirillum sp. NML120511. Next base: position 6,057 of record NZ_JALKIK010000071.1, on the reverse strand, counting down.
GACTGCAGCAGGTCGTAGCCGGGATGCTGACTACAGCAGGTCGTAGCCAGGATGCTGACTGCAGAAGGTCGTAGCCAGGATGCTGACTGCAGAAGGTCGTAGCCGGGATGCTGACTGTACGCTGCGTGCCGGGTACGGCGCCGTGGCCTAAGCCCATGGTGCGGACTGGCCGGCCGGTCACTGTGCTCTTTTGCCGGAGTGTGGTTAAAGCAGAGCTGATGGCATGGGCGGGGAAAGAAACTGAACAATTATTTGTGTACAACGGCTGCTGCCTCAGGGGAGCGGCCCCTGATACTGGTATTTTTATGACTGAATCTCAGCTTTTACTTGGCAAGGACACTTCTTACAGCGATGAATACAATCCATCAGTGCTCTTTCCTATTGCACGAGCTCAGGGACGCAGTGACTTCACCCCTGCTGCCTTCACAGGATATGACCTGTGGCGCATTTATGAGCTGACCTGGTTAAATCCTCAGGGTCTGCCTCAGTGTCATATGGCCACCCTCAAGGTCAACTGCCAGTCTCCTTTCATCATTGAGTCCAAGAGCCTCAAGCTCTACCTGGGGTCTTTCAGCCAGACTGTATTTGCCAGCGAAAATGAGGTGCGTGACATTATCGTACGCGATCTCAATGAAATCCTGCAGACTGAGGTTGAGGTTAAGATTCTGCCTTTAAGCGCCCGCGCCATGCCGGTAATGAACTTTGATCATCCTCTGCTTGAGCACGAGGCCGGTATTGAGGAAATGCGCTTTAAGAACTTTGAGGTTACCCCTGATCTGCTGCGCCTTATGGATAACGGTCCCCGTATTGCCGAGAGCCTTAACACCAATATCTTCCGCTCCCGCTGCCCTGTTACCGGCCAGCCTGACTACGCTTCTTTGGAAATCTCCTATGTAGGTAAGAAGATTCATCACGGCTCCCTGCTTGCCTATCTCATTTCCTACCGTCGTCACCAGGGCTTCCATGAGCAGTGTGTCGAGCGCATCTTTACTGACATCTGCAATCTCCTCAAGCCAGATGAGCTCACTGTTACCGCCTGCTTTACCCGCCGAGGCGGCATCGACATCTCTCCAGTGCGCTCCAACGCCCGCGTCTACGACGCCCCGGTACGCACCTCACGTCAGTAAGCACAGGGCACAGAGCACAGCCTGATCATGGCACCTCCTGCCTGCACGGCGCCCGCTTCATCCATGGGGCGCGTCAGGCATGGCCCCATGCCCGGCCGCACTGCAGGCCCGCATGGTCTGCCCTCATGCCCCAGTTGCCATGAAGAGCGCTCCCTGGCTGAAAACAGCGCCTTCAGCACCTGTAACCGCCTGTCATGTATGTCATGGCAGCCTGCGGCTGCCTGAGCATGCAAGGTCAGCTTCATGCCGGGCAGCTGCATCTGCATGCCCGCCGTCTTCATGCCGGGCAGATGCATATGCATGCCGGGCGGCATGAGGCGCACCTTACGCCGCTTATGCTGCCTGATATGGCAAGCTTGTCCTTCAGGGCGTCATGAGGCCCAGGTGCTGCGCTTAAGGTGATATACTGACGTCAGTGATATGAATGAATTTCAAATGAGCCTCCCAGGCTGTGCCCGGGAGGCTCATTTTTTTGTTGCAGCTCACATCGTGAGCATGACGGGGCGGAATTTTGTGCAGTTTTTACCTTTTTGTCTATTTGCGTAAACAAAATCACGCTAAGATGAAGTTCTGCACTGCAGTTTTACGGGGCCGTTTGGCCCATGAACGCGGTTAGGACGCAGGGCTTGTCTGTGATGGAGCCCGTTGTGTAACCGCACTGGTATTTTTCCTGGCCTGTGGCCGGGTATGACTCTGCTGTTATGGCAGTAAGCGGGTAATTATGGGAGTACATATTGTCTGGCCTGAAGGAGATATGGCTCTGCTCACTCAGATTGAGGCAGATCTCATTTCCTTAAAATCCAAGGGAGAGCTCTACGATTTATACCGTAACTGCTCTCTTGCAGTATTGAACAGCGGCAACCTGACCGACAACTCCAAGGAGCTGCTGGATAACTACCAGAGCTTTGAAATCAATGTGGTGCGCAATGAGCGAGGCCTTAAGCTTGAGCTGATTAACCCTCCTGAGTCAGCCATTGTCGAAGGCAAGGTTATCAAGACTCTGCAAAATCACCTCTACTCAGTACTGCGTGATATTGTGCAGATTGGTGTCAATCAGGACAGCACTCTTCCTGCTGATCCGCGTGAGCGCAGTGCTTGGATTACCAATGAAATCTTCAAGAGTCTGCGTTCGGCTCATGCCATGGTTGCCAACCAGTCTCCGAATCTGGCTGTATGCTGGGGTGGTCACGCCATTTCTGACGAGGAGTTCTCCTATGCATACAATGTAGGACGCGCCCTGGGTCTGCGTGGTATTGATATCTGCACCGGATGTGGTCCAGGTATTATGGAAGCTCCTATGCAGGGCTCCCTTGACGGTCATGCCCGTCAGGACAATGCCGCTCAGTGTGAACGTATCGGTCTTACCGAGCCGTCCATTATTGCCGCTGAGCCGCCTAATCCATTTGTTTCCAAGCTGGTAATCATGCCGGACATTGAAAAGCGCCTTGAGGCCTTTGTCCGTCTTGGCCACGTGCTGCTGGTATTCCCGGGCGGTCCTGGTACAGCCGAAGAACTGCTCTATATTCTAGGCATCAAGCTGTGCAATGAAAACCGCCACAACACCCTGCCTATCATTCTGACCGGCAACAAAAACTCCAGGCCTTACTTTGATGCCATTGACGAGTTTCTGCTTCATTGCTTTGGTGATGAAATCCGCCGTCACTACACCATCATCATTGATGATCCTGAGGCTGTAGCCAATACTGTCTCCGAGGGCATGAAGACCATTTACGAACACCGCTCACTTATTCATGAGTCTTACTGCTACAACTGGTCTCTGTATATCCCTGATGAGCTGCAGAATCCTTTTGATGTAACCCATGAGAGCATGGCCGCACTCAACCTTTCCAAAGATCAGGAGCCATATCTGCTCGCTGCCAATCTGCGCCGCGCCTTCTCAGGCATCGTAACCGGTAATGTAAAGGAATACGGTATCAGACAGGTAGCAAAGAACGGCCCGTTTAAGCTCCATGGTGACCGTGACATTATCGAATACATGGGCAAGCTCATGTCTGACTTCATAAGCCAGGGGCGTATCCTGCTCTCTCAGAAGGATTATGTGCCTTGCTACGAGTTTGAAGCCCGCAAATAACCACAAGTGCCCCGGTCCACCAGGCCCGTAAGGCCCCATAAGTCCAGGCCAGCCCGGCCCGGCCCGTAAGGCCCAGCAAATCCAGGCATACCCGGCCCATCAGCCCCTGTAACTCCTGGGCTGCCCAGCCCGGCAGGCCTATGGCAGCAAGCTGCAGCATGGCCGTCACCTGCGGCCCCTTGAAGCTCACCGGGCCAGCCCCCTGACAGCCGGCCATGCAGTCGGCCAGTGTGGTTGGCTGCAGCCGACATGGCACAGGAGACGCCAGGCAGCACTGACTTCCGGACCAGCATTCCGGCTCAACGGCTCTGCCCTGATCCCCTTTCAGGCGCAGGGCCGTTGCTTTTTTAACAGCACTGCAGCCAGGCCATGACCGGAGCAGCCCGTACCAGCCTGGCCCCGCCTTGCCCGGACCAGCCTGCCCCGCCCTGCATGGACCAGCCTTGCCCTGACCAGCTTTGCCCTGGTTGCCTGGCAATTGCTCGGCTCGGCCGACCAGTTGCCCTGCCACATTAGCGTCCCTGCACACATCTTTTTGGCCCCGGCATAAAAGCTGGCCAGTTCCGCCAATCAAGGCAGCTCTGACCGCCATGCTGGCTGTGTGAAGTGCTGACCGCCTGGCTGTGTGCAGTGCTGATTGGCAAGGACGCAATTGAGTGTGCTGCAGTTGCTCTTGCTGTGCAAAGTCATGAAGCTTAATGATCATGACCAGGGATCATTGCTGCTCATGAGGGGAGGCTTATGAACAATTACAGGGCAATAAGCATACAGAGATCACATTAGTGCGGGATTGTTGCACTATTTTAATGCGCCAATAAAGATAGCTCCCGACAACCGCACTAAAACAGTGCCACGATTAAGAACGCCCCGTCAGGGAGCAAGTGTGCAAAACTGGTATTTATCGCAGGCATGACCACAAGTGCCATGAAATAAGGGATTGCGGGCCTTTACGATAAATTTGCGCAATTTATGTGCGCTGCTTTTTTGCGCTTGCAAGCACTTGCCTGGCGGCCTTAATATTTAATCAACTTCTCAGTTGAGTCCGTTTCAGACAAGGGATTTTTCATGTCCAATAATATGGCGTGTCTCTTTTACCAGTGTAACTAAATGTATTAGATAGCTATGCAGAATCTTGATATCGCAAAATTTGGTGGTACCTCCGTTGCCAATTACGAGGCCATGAACAAGTGTGTTGATGTGGTTACCCAGAACCCTGACACCAAACTGGTCGTGGTCAGTGCCTGTGCCGGTGTTACCAATCTGTTGGTTGAACTTGCCTCAGGTGCCCCTGACAGCACCAAACGTGAGGAAATCATCTCCCAGATTTTTGCCATTCATAAAGCTATTTCCGAAAATCTCCCTGACAGCGAGCGCCATGAGGCAGTTGTCAACGAGTATCTGTCCACAGTACGCGATCTGTCCGTTCAGGCTACCATGACCCGTACTGACATGGTTACCGACCGCCTTGTCTCCCACGGCGAGCTCATGTCCTCCTATCTGATTACCGAGATCTTCAAGCAGCGCGGTTTCAAGTCCGTATGCTTTGATGTCCGTCAGGTAATGCGTACTGATTCCACCTATGGCAAGGCAGTGGCTCTGGTTGAGGTTATTTCAACTCTTACCAGGCAGCATCTGCAGCCAATTCTGGACAGCGGTGACACCATTGTGGTCACCCAGGGTTTCATCGGCGCTGACTCCAGCGGCCAGACTACTACTCTGGGCCGTGGCGGCTCTGACTACTCAGCTGCTTTGCTTGGTGAGGCCTGCCATGCCAGCACTATTTCCATCTGGACTGACGTACCAGGTGTTTACACCACCGACCCGCGCCTGGTTCCTGAGGCCATGCCTATCTCTGAGCTGACCTATCTTGAGGCTGCTGAGATGGCCACCTTCGGTGCCAAGATCCTTCACCCTTCCACTCTGGTACCTGCCGTAAGATGCGGCATTCCAGTATATGTAGGCTCAAGCAAGGAGCCTGAGAAGGGCGGTACATGGGTTCGTCCAACTACCGATCACTCACCATCTTTCCGCGCTGTAGCCCTGCGCCGCAATCAGACCCTGATTGTGCTCTCTTCACCTAAGATGGTTGGTGCTACCGGGTTCCTTGCCGAAGTATTCAGCATCTTTGCCAAGTACCGTCTGTCCGTTGATCTGGTATCAACCTCAGAGGTATCCATTGCCATTACCCTCGATGCCGGTTCTCAGACCTCAGGTCTGTCCAACATCCCTGAGGCCCTGTTCCATGAGCTGCGTGAGTTCTGCCATGTAAAGGTAGAAAGCGGTCTGGCTCTGGTAGCTGTAATTGGCAACAACATGGCCCGCACTCCTCACATCACCGCAGAAGTGTTCTCATCTATCGACAGCTATCCTGTACGTATGATTTGCTATGGCGCCTCCAGCCACAACCTGTGCTTCCTGGTAGGCGAAAGCGAAGCTGTTGAGGTTCTGACCCACCTGCACAAGAGCCTGCTCGAACACTAAGCCCAGGCACACCTGGCCGCCGCAGGCTCCAGCTGGCCCGCCTAACTGGCCCATCTGGCTGCCCTGCAGGCGTCCCGGCCAGCCCATAAAGACAAAGGCACTGTCCGATTCACTCAGACAGTGCCTTTCTCATATCTGCACACGCGCCTTACATCCGATTCGGCCCGGGCACTCCGGGCGCCCAGGCAGCCGCCCAGGCAACCTCCCTGGCCATGGAGGGCTGAGCTCAGTGTACATGATATTTAAAGATTGTCATAAAAAATCATTTAAAGTATGTCATTGGATTTATAGTTTGTCATTTTCGGTAATGCAATATACAGTCACTTGGATGTCGAAAATGTCCAGACAAAAAATCGG
>NZ_JALKIK010000070.1:0-14039 GCF_023050955.1 Anaerobiospirillum sp. NML120511 | reverse complement strand
GTATGAAATGGAGAAAACCCCGTAAATAAAGTAAATATTGCAGAATTGCAGTCATATTATGACAAACTATAAATATAATGACAAACTATAAATAATTTTTGTGACAATCTTTAAATATCATGTACAGTCGGCACTTCTGCGCTTAGCATGGCGCAGACGTACTGCGCACAGCAGGGAATGATGCCCGGCTGGTGTCTGGCAGTGATCTCAGATGCGGCATCCTGCCTTGCCTGAGGCATACCGGTCCATTCCGTGATTGACGGTGCTGAGTCTGTACTTTGGGTTGTCAGCAGGAGATTCAATCGTATATTAGCCCAGATGAGTGACAATTATAGCCTGGTCCCCACAAGTGCCTGACTTTTGCTGGAAGCCGGGCTGAGCAACAGAGCAGGACTGCAATGCTGAACCGCAGAGCCGGGCATGGCGAAGCTGCAGCTACGGGCATGGCGGCTGGGCTGATCTGCAGAGCCGAGCTGGGCTGCCACGTCGGGCATGGCTGCAGGGGAATTCCGTCAGATGATTTTTTCTGTGCGTGCTTCTGTCCTTATCAGAGGTGATGAGCTACGGGATTTAGGACGGACAGGGAGCAAAGCCGGGAACAGGGAAGGGGATGGCAGGCGGAGGATGAGGATGAGGGTAAGGTCTTCGTCCGGCAGGTCAGCTGCCCATGGTGTAATTACCTGGATTTAACAATTTGTTTTGTGTGACAGCAGGTGGTCTTTAAGGGCGCTGGTATCTGGAGTGCCTTATAAAATAGCGGGTATTGAAGGCCTATAGCTATAACATTATGCATGTGCCGCTTAACAATTTTCCTGAAAGTTTAACTGAAGTTTTACAATCACGTCCTTTGCGCTTAACAGAGGCTGCTTATCATGCCTGCAACAAAACGATGACCTGAGGGCCGCACTTCCTGAATGTGTGTGGGCGGCCTCAAGCAGGGCGTGAGTCCCTGCATCAGACCTTGCAGTCATGGCTTATTTCCCGTCTCCTGAGGGAAGTCAAGTGCAGGGCTGACTGACAGAGCAGCGTTTGTCTTTTGCCTCCCGCAGCTGACGGTTCAGATGCGCAGGGTCCTGGCATGAAGACAGAGCTGAATGTCAGGTCAAGGTCGATTTAGTGCAACTAAAGGATTTGAATTATGAAGCTCAACCGTTCAACTCTGGCCAAAGCTGTTGCCGTTGCTGCAGCTGCCTGCGTGATTTCTGCCTGTAACTCCAACACTCAGACTGCTGCAGTAGATGATTCTGCTCTGTATGTACGTCAGGCTGCAGGTGATATCACTCAGTTTGCAGGCGCCCGTCGTATTCAGGACAACCAGACTGAGCTGTACGAGAATGTTCTGGCTCTGGCCAAAAAAGAGCACGCCAAGAATGTAATTCTTCTGATTGGTGATGGTATGGGTGACAGCGAAATCACAGCTGCCCGTAACTTTGCCAAGGGTGCAGGTGGCTACTTTGAGGGTATCGATTCCCTGCCATTTACCGGTCAGTACACCCACTACTCACTGCATAAGGGCAGCAGCAAGCCTGATTATGTAACCGACTCTGCAGCCTCAGCTACTGCATGGTCCTCCGGTGTAAAGAGCTATAACGGCGCTATCGGTGTTGACACCTACGGCAAGCCACACATGACTCTGCTTGAGCTTGCCAAGGCCAACGGCCTTGCTACCGGTGACGTATCGACAGCCGAGATTCAGGATGCTACCCCTGCAGCCATGCTTGCTCACGTTGAGCACCGTAAGTGCTACGGCCCTGAGGCTACCGCTGCCAAGTGCCCGGCTCAGGCTCTGGAAAACGGCGGTGCCGGTTCCATCTCCGAGCAGCTGCTGGCTCTTCGTCCTGACGTAGTTCTGGGCGGTGGTGCCGCAACCTTCAAGGAGAAAGCACGTGGCGGTCAGTACAAGGGCAAGACCTTGTTCCAGCAGGCTCAGGAGCGCGGCTACCAGCTCGTATCTGACCTCAATGGCCTGAACTCCATTACCGCTGCCAACCAGGATACCCCGGTTCTTGGTCTGTTTGCCGAGGGCAACATGCCAATCCGTCTTAAGGGTCCACAGGCCTCCAAGTACGGCAACCTCAAGAAGCCAGTAGTTCAGTGTGAGGTTAATGCCGAGCGTGGTGCCAACGTTCCTACCCTGGCCCAGATGACCTCCAAGGCTATTGAGCTGCTGTCCGTAAATGAGAAGGGTTTCTTCCTGCAGGTTGAAGGCGCATCTATCGACAAGCAGGCTCACGCTTCCAACCCATGCGGCCAGTTCGGTGAGACCATGGATCTGGATGAGGCTGTTCAGGTTGCCATGGAGTTTGCCAAAAAGGATGGCAACACTCTGGTTATCGTAACCGCTGACCACGCACACGCCACCCAGATTGTTTACCCTGATACCAAAGCTCCAGGCTGGACTCAGGCCGTTATGACCGCTGACGGCTCTCCAATGACCATTTCTTACGGCAACTCTGAAGACATCGATGATGCCGGCCACACTGGCGCTCAGCTGCGTGTAGCCGCCTACGGTCCAGGTGCCCTGCGTGTAGTAGGCCTTACCGACCAGACCGACATCTTCTTCACCATCCGTGACACTCTTCAGCTCAAGAACTAAGAGCAATTAACAGTTACACAGCGTAGTCAGGTCAGGAAACACCGGGAAGACCCGGAATGCGCAGAACGCTCTGCCAGACCGTAATCACAACCGGCGCCTGACTTGCCCCTTTTCAGATTTCAGGAAAAGACTTATCCCAAGGCTCGCCGATCTGCACTTCGACGGGCCTTTTTAGTTTCCTGAAAAAGTACATCCATGGCTCGCCGCGCCTCAATTCGGCGGGCCTTTGCACTTTTGAGCAGAGCTCATCCATGGGCACTCCGAACCACGTTTCTACAGGCTTTCTCAATGTAACGTCACTGCAAGCCTGAGCATAGAGTCGTGACTGCGGATCTGTGCCTTGTGTGGGATATTGAGGATGTAAGATACGGCATAGGCTGCTGTAGGGACTATGATTTAGCAATACTGCGGTGTTATCCAGTGCAGGGCTGACCGCCTGGCTTATGTGATGGTTTTGCAACAATAAGATCAACTGAAAAAAATAAGCGCCATACAGGCCAAACGGGCCTCTCAGGTATGACCTGACCTGAGCCTCCCACGGGCCTGTACTGGACCTGTGTATGTAGTTGAGCTCGGTCCGGGCGCATTTGTGTGCGGATTGTCTGCAAGTTCTGTTGAGCAGTTAACAGCAAATGAGCTTATGCATGTTTTGGTCTGATGGTGAGATTCAGAAGCATGGAGGGAAAAGAAAGGCTGTTTTCTGAATAAAAATATGGTGATTTTAACTATGTCAATACAATTGTCCGGATAAAGACCACTGGTATGCTGGCAACGTCCTGGATTATTTTCAGAACCGTCTTTTTATTGCTGTGGAAAAATGGGACAATGGTCCAACAGATCAAAGATTTCTGCGTTCAGCCAGGGTTTTCAGTTCACTCTCACTTCACTACCGATTTCCGGATTCCATGTGCCAGGAGTTTCAGGCCTTTTGTGAGTGTGACTGCTCCTGAAAAGCATCAAGGCTGTAGCTCAATGCCGTTTATTTTTTGTTCCCGTCAGCCGTTGGGCTGACCCCCGTCTTTCGCTGTATTCCCCTTTTCATGTACTCACAGATTGTATCTGAGCCCGTGGCTTTATCAGTCCTGTCCAGATGCGAACCGTTTCAGCATGCCTGGCCCATTGCGCCTGTGTAATGTCTGCCTGAAATGAGCCGGTAACAGCAAGACAGGGAACATGATTACAGTAGCTGTGGAAAATACTGAAAGTAATGTCTTCAATGCTTATGCGGCCCTCATTTACGGGCTGAGTCTGCCTTTAAGACAGATCTGATGTCCATATAAATTTCCGGAGCTGTGCCGGAGTGCAGTTACAGAGGGCTTAGAGCCGCTTTTTGCAAAATAAGGTCAAGTTCAACCATTCGTATATCACGCCTCCGGCCCGATCAGTGCCGGAAGTACAGACATGACAGCTGTATCAATTCGTATCAGGCTGAGTTCCGGTTCAGGTGCTCAGATACGCTCCTGCACTGTCTGTCCTGTACTGGCACTGCATGTGCTTATACTTTCCTGAATGCATTTTCTTGCGTTTGTCTTTTGGCAGTTTCAGTCAAACAAAGGGCTGTCATTCCTTTTCTGATTTAGTCAGGTTCAGGCTAATCACCGCCTGGCTGACCTCATTGCTGATCAATCATTACCTCTGTTTTTTTCTCTTTCCGACGCTGTGCTAAACAGGCTGCGCTGGCAGCTGTAAACCGGGATGGAGCTGCAGCTATGCACTGCAGTTTCGTTTATGCGTGCGGAGATCAAATTTGTGTATGTCTTTTGAGCATATGCTGCCCTGCCATTTCTGGCTGTAACTCAGGTCAGGACAAGGCAGGCTGTAAAATCCCCAGGAGAGCATCATTACAGCTGTATTTTTACAGTTGTAATTCTTTCAGTGTCTGAAAATGATGTAATGCCGGGCATGCTGCCATAGCCATGGGGCTCAGGGCAGATACAGTGCAGTTTATGCAACGGATCCTGCAGTAACAGTGTTTTATTACTGTTTCTGTAACCGGACCGTGAGTAAAGGTGTGCAGGGCAGATGTGGGATAACACTTAGATGGGGCCAGTCCGGTGGCGCTCTCAGTAAGGAGTGGCAGGAGTTTTAATATCGTCTTGTATTAGGTCATACTCAAGATGAAAGTGTTATCCAACATCAAGGTAACCCTGCCTCGCGCTTTCGACAGGATTACCCACAATGACGCCACCGGTGGCGTTATCATGCTCATATGTACTGTTCTGGCTCTGATTTTACAGAACGGTTCATACTCTACATCCTACCGTCACTGGATCGAAATGAATGCCGGTATTGTGTTTGGTAATTTCGAGCTCATCAAGCCTTTACTGCTGTGGATTAACGACGGTCTGATCACCATATTCTTCTTTGCTATTGGTCTGCAGCTCAAGGTTGAGTTCATCAAGGGCCATCTGTCCAACCCGCGCAATATCATTCTGCCAAGTATTGCGGCCATTGCCGGTATTATTACGCCGTCACTGTGCTTCATGGCTTTTAACTTCCATGATGAATATGCAATGCGCGGCTGGGCTATCCCAACGTCTACTGATACTGCCTTCTCGGTTGCACTGCTGTTGCTGCTGGGCAGCCGCGTGCCTGGCTCGCTGAAGATCTTCCTGCTTTCCATGGCTATCTTCGACGATATTGGCGCCATTATCGTAATTGCAATTTTCTACACCTCAGAGCTGTCCATTCCGGCTATTATCCTGGCTTCATTTGCAACTCTGGGACTGCTGATTCTCAATTACTTTGGCGTAGCCCGCCGAGTGCTCTATCTCATCTTCGGCATAATTCTCTGGTTCTCCATTTTAAAGAGCGGCATGCATGCCACTCTTGCAGGTATCATCACCGCATTCTGCATTCCAATGAAGAGTGCCCGTGGCGAGATGATGGTGGAGCCTATTTCCGACAGTCTGAAGATGTGGGTAGCACTGCTGGTGCTGCCAGTATTTACCCTGGCCAATGCCGGTATCGATCTGTCAATGATTGATATCAAGGACTTCTTTGCTCCGGTAAGCCTTGGTATTTTCACCGGTCTGTTTATTGGCAAGCCTCTGGGTATCTTCTTTACCGTATGGCTTGCTATCAAGATAAAGCTGGTAAAAATGCCGTCAGATGCCTCCATGCTGCAGATATATGGTGTGTGTATCCTGACCGGCATCGGTTTCTCCATGTCAATGTTCATTGACTCCCTTGCCTATCAGGGAAGCAATGTCTTTAACTATGCCGATTCCCTGGCCATTCTGGTAGGCTCACTGTTCTCCGGAACCTATGGTTACTTCTTCCTGCGCTATGTGGCCTGTAAGGTCAATGTAATTGAGTACCGTCCATGGCTGCCTGGTCCTGAGGGTTATAAGGGTACTGCCCGTACCGCAAATCTCTACAATCTGGAGAAGCCTGTTCAGGGTCCTTCTTCCGTTGCTCCTACCGCAGCTCTGGTAGCTGAGGCCAATGCCCGTACCATGGCCGCCGCTGAGGCTGCAGCCGCAGCTGCCGCTGCCGCCGCTGCTGCTGCTGAGGCTGCCAAAGCTGCTGCAGAAAGCGAGGATGAGGATGACGATCAGATTCGTGCCAAGGTCCAGCTGGCTGCCGCCAAGGCCGCTGCTGCTGCCGCCAGTGCTGCTGTATCCACCTCCAGGCTTGATGACTCGGAAGATGAGGACACCAAGGAAGTAGCCGCCGCTGCACTTGAAGCAGCAGGAAAGGCCGCTGAGGTTGCTGCAGAAGTAGCTGCCGAGGTCGAAGAGGATCTCAAGGAACAAGAAGAGTCATCTGATGACGATTCTGAAAAGTCCGATAAGTCCGCCAAGGGTGACAAGTCTGCAAAGAGCGACAAGTCTGGCAAGACTGAAAAGGCATCCCTTGATGACGGTGAAGACTCTGATGACGACAGTGATGATGCCGGTAAGGAAGAGCGCAAAGAAGGCGCAGCCTCCATTATCGGTGCTACCACTCAGGCTGCTCAGGCTGCTACCAAGGTGGTTGCCAAGGTCGTAAGCGCTGTTATCTCCGACAAGGATGACAAGGACGATGACGACAAGTCCGGCAAGGGTGACAAGTCCGGAAAGGCTGACAAGTCCGGAAAGGCTGACAAGTCTGACAAGGGTGACAAGTCCGACAAGTCCGCCAGGGACAGCAAGTCAGATAAGGATGGCAAGACCGACAAGTCAGCAAAAGTAACCACTGCCACAGGCAAGAAGGGAGTAACCGCTCTGCGTGCCGATGGCCTTGATGACAGTGATGAGCCACAGACCATTATTGCTGTTGATTCAGTAGGTATGGCCAAGGTTCACAAGGTCGAACAGCCAGCCCGTCCTGCCTCAGAAAGCGCCGATGGCCTCAACGCCGCCGACATTGCCCCTGATGAGGTAGCAGAGCACGAGCGTGAAATTCACGGCGATGAAGCTGCATCTGCAGCCTGGTCTGCAGGTAAGGCCGACAGTGGTGAAAGCCGCTCTGACAAGGCAGCCGCCGACAGCGCTGCTGACAGGTCTGCTTCAGCCCCGCAAAAGGCTTCTGCAACTGCCGACGGTTCTGACAGTTCCGACAGGGACGCTAAGGACAGTGGCCAGAAGACTGACAGGGGTGATGATACCGGTACTGCAGTCAAGGCTGATTCCGCATCAGGTGCATCCCAGGCCGCCGACACTGGCGCAGGGACTTCTGACAGTTCAGAGTCTGACTCTGAGGGCAGAAAGGGCGATGACGCTGGCTCTGACAAGGATGCTAAGGATGCTGACGAAAAGTCAGCTGACGACGGCTCCGAGAAGAAGGGCAAGAAGAAGCCTCTGAGCGATGATCCTGTCGAAAGACAGAAGCAGTACAACGAAGAGTACATGCGCAAGATCGCCAGCTCTGTAGCTTCTCACATCGAGAAGATTGCAGAGGAAAAGGCCAGGGCCCGTGCTCCTGTAGCCAATGTGGCTGAGCTGATTGCCCGTGCCCGTGGCATCGATGAAGCCATTCACCGTGAAACGGACAATGCTCCTCAGACCCGTGAGGAAAAGGCTGCCGCCAAGGCCGCTGCCAAGGAAGAAAAGGCCGCCGCCAAGGCAGCTGCCAAGGAGGAAAAGGCCGCCGCCAAGGCTGCTGCCAAGGAAGAAAAAGCCGCTGCTAAATCTGCTGCCAAAGAGGAAAAGGCTGCAGCCAAAGGAGCTGCCAAAGACGATAAGGAAGCTGCAGCAGAAGTAGCCTCGACTTCAGCTCCGGCAGAGTCTCATGCAGAGTCTCAGGCAACAGAGACGGGAGCACCGGCTGCTTCAGCCGCCTCCGCTGCACCAGCTGCCCCTGTCTCTGGCACCCAGGAAACCGAGGCCCAGCAGGCCCTGGCTGCAGCTGAGCCTGTTTCTGTCGCAGCAGCAACTCCGGCTGCAAAGCCAGAGGGTGAAGGCCAGCAGGCAAAGCCGGCTCAGGACAGTCAGACTGCTGATAAGGCCGAGCCTGCAGCAGTAAAGGAGAACATTACTCCACTGCTTGTCCCTGAGCAGGACGAGGAAGCAAAGTCAGCCTCAGATCAGCTTGATCATGACTCTGACAGCTACACCGGTCTGAATGCCGCTATGGCAGCAGCCGCTGCCATGGCCGCTGCTAATGCTGAACCTGCAGAGCATGCTCCAGCTGGAGCCACGGCAGCTGAGGTCGAGCCGCTTAAAGTCTCGGACATTCTTCCTGACAGTGAGCAGTCCCCTGCAGTGAGCGCTACAGCAGCTGCAGCATCCGCCAGCGCTCCGGCAGAATCGGCTGATTCTGGCGCAGACAGCGGCAGGAGTCAGGCTTATGAGGGACTGTCAGGACAGATAAAGGCCACTGAGAGCGATGAGCTCAAGGCACCTGACTTTTTCCAGAATGTGCTGACAGGCAATGCTCAGGGCAAGCAGGAGGTAACTCCTCTGACTGTTGATGAGCTGGTGTCTGCACCGGCGAGCAATGCCGAACTGAGCAGCTCAGCCATGACTCAGACCATGACTGCGATGGGTGAGCAGGGCAGCGTAACAGCCGTAGCAGCTGATCAGGCATCAGGAAGCGCTGCTGAACAAAAGGCAGATGCCGACAGTTCAGACAGTGCCTCCGGCGACGCCGAACCTGCAAAAGCTGACTCAGGCCGCCCGGAGGAAAAAGAGGGCGGTATGCTCAAGAAGATCTCAGGTCTTATCAAAAAGCCCAAGGTCTAAGCTCTGAGCCCGCCTGAGAGTACCGGCCCGGCCTTTAAGGCCGGCGCCGGAATCTCAGAACCCGAAAATCGATTCTTTAAAAACCATAAAGCCCATAACCGCTAAACCGGTCATGGGCTTTTTTCTTTGGCAACTCACTGATTCCCGGCCAAAACCTTATCTGAACCTCCACACCAGGCCTGCGGCCCTGGCTCCTTTCCTGACCTGTGCCCGGCTCGCTTTGCCCGCTCCGCTGTGCCTGCGGCCCCCTGAGCCTGCAGCTCAGTTGTGCCTGGGCGATCAAGTTCTGAGCGGCGGGGCGGTCGCAGCAGCTGGCGGACAGGCCGGGCTTTTGCCTGAGACCGGGCTCAAAGGCCAGGACAGCGGCCCTGGCCAGGGCATGTTCAGGGGTAGTGATGGGCTTATGGACAGTGTGATTGTGTATTTGTTGACTGGTGCTAAAAATGCTAAAATAGGCGGTTATTTTCACGGCAGTCACCTGTAAGCTTATGCCTGAAGTTCAGGCCGGGAGGCCTGAGAGCTGTCAGGTTTCAGGGGCGCCTTATGAGCCCTGCAGGCATGGAGAGCATGCGTGCAGCAGCCGCAAATTAGATGGCAGCAGTCGTTTAGGTTTTAGCATGCAAGAAAGTATTTTAAGAAGATTAGACTCCATCGTAGAGCGTCACATGGAGGTTGAGCAGTTACTGGCTCAGCCTGAGGTGATTGCAGATCAGGAGAAGTTCCGCGAACTCAACCGTGAGTATTCACGTCTGCAGGTGCTGGTTGACACCTACAAGGAATACCGTACCTGTGCCTCGGACCTCGAGGAAATGCAGGCCATGATCAATGGTGACGATCCTGACATGCGCGCCATGGCCGAAGAAGAGATGGGCCCTACCAAAGAGCGCGTTGAAAAGCTCGACCACGATCTGCAGATTCTGCTTCTGCCTCATGATGAGCGCGATGACTGCAACTGCTTCCTGGAAATCCGTGCCGGTACTGGCGGTGATGAAGCTGCCCTCTTTGCCGGTGAGATGTTCCGTATGTATACCAAATACTGCGAAACCAAGGGCTGGACTCTGGAAATCGTTTCTGTTTCCGAAGGTGAAATGGGCGGTTACAAAGAGGCTATTGCCAAGCTCTCAGGCGAGGGTGCTTACGGCTACATGAAGTTTGAGTCCGGCGGTCACCGTGTACAGCGCGTACCTGAGACAGAGTCCCAGGGCCGTGTCCACACCTCAGCCTGTACCGTAATGGTTCTGCCTGAGATTCCACCTTCAAAGGCTCCTGAAATTAACCCTGCCGATCTTGAAGTTGACACTTTCCGTGCCTCCGGTGCCGGTGGTCAGCATATTAACAAGACTGACTCTGCCGTACGTATTACTCACAAGCCATCAGGCATTGTAGTTGAGTGTCAGGATCAGCGTTCCCAGCACTCCAACCGTGCCCGTGCCATGGAAGTTCTGATTTCCCGTCTGGCCAAGCTTGAAGAGGACAGACGTAATGCCGCTCTTGCCGAGCAGCGTCAGAGCGTATTAAGTACTGGTGACCGTTCCGACCGTATCCGTACTTACAACTTCCCGCAGAGCCGTGTAACCGATCACCGCATCAATCTGACCTTATACCGTCTTGCTGAAATCATGGAAGGCAAGCTTGATCTGCTTTTACAGCCGGTAATTGAAGAGTACCAGGCTGAACAGCTGGCAGCTATGGCAACCCAGGGCGGCCTCTAAAACAAGCATGCTAATTTCCCGGCCCGGTGCTTCTGACCTTTCAGGTCAGAAGCCCGGGCCTTTTTCATGCCCGCAATCCGTACCTGCAGCAGCACCGCCACCGCAGCGCCCGGCGTACAGCGCTGACGCAGTCGCGCCGCAACCCCTGCAGCACTGCGCTGCCAGGGCCACGCCGGCGGCGGCTGTGCGGCGGCTGCACTGCAGTGGCACATAAAGAAAAAGCAGCCCGGAGGCTGCTTTTTAAAATATTTTGTTGTTTTTTAGGAGTCTTACACCTGCTCACCGGCAGGCAGCAGCTTATGCTGCGTGGTCTGGTGAAATCTTTGCGTTGATGAGCTGACCCTGGTCATCATAGTAGCGCTCAAATGGAGCACGGATATCAGCCTCAGACTCATTGGCGCCATGGCCTGCATGAGTGTTGATGGTGCATGAGTCAAGGCTCAGCTGCTTCCAGATGCCATCCCAGCGGGAAGCTACATGCTTTTCAGTGGCGGCATCAAAAGCAGGGGCCTGAATGTCCTGCTCAGCTGTGCGCTCTACGGTATCGCGGGCGGCGTTGATGGAGGCCATAATCATGCTCTGAACATCGTCGTAACCTTGCTCTGAGTACATCTGCTGGTACTGGGCAACCAGTTCCTGAGCTGATGGGGCATCATGCCTGGTGCTGCTCTTGCGGCTGCTCATCTCTTCGTTCAGAGCGGCGCTTAACACACCTGATACCAGAGACATGGCAGGGCTGATATCAAAGCCGTCTTCAACTACGCTAAAGCCGGTCTCATTGGCGGCTGGACGCTGTGTAGCATTGTGGTTACGAAGCTGCTCGTAAAGGCTGGCAGCAAACTGTGCAGATACCGGAGCCTGAGCAAAGATACCGGCAAAGTGCAGAGCTTTGGTTGGGGCTTCGTGCTTTACAGTCTTGACGTAGTCACCGTCACGCTCGGCAGTGGCTCGCAGCTGCTCGCTCAGGGCGGCGGCATAAATGCCCGAAGCTGGAGTCAAGGCAAACATGTGAGCATTGTGCAGGGCACGAACCGGAGCCACAGCTTTGTGAGCCTGCTCAGCGGTGCGGGCAGCCTGAGGATCGGCCTCAAGAGGCTGACCAGCGGCAGCGTGCAGCTGGGCACTCATGTCAGCAGTGGTCTGTGCGGCTGCAGGGGTAGAGGCAAACATGTGAGCAAAGTTTAAGAAACTTACTGGAGCCTTGCTTTGTGTCTTGACGTAGTCACCGTCACGCTCAGCAGTGGCACGCAGCTGCTCGCTCAGAGCGGCGGCATAAACACCTGAAGCTGGAGTCAAGGCAAACATGTGAGCATTTTGCAAAACACTGACGCTCTTTGAGGTCTGAGCGGACTTTACAGAAACGGTATTGAACTGGGCGCTGGCCTCGGCATTTGCCTTGTCAGCGGCGGCGCTGGTGCCGGAGAGCATGCCGCTTTCAGCACGGGCACGCAGCTGCTCGCTCAGGGCGGCGGCATAAATTCCGGAAACTGGAGTCATGGCAAACATGTGAGCGTTGTGCAGGGCGCTTACATCATTACGCTGCTCATTGTGCTCATTTTTGTTCTGACAGTTGCGCTCAACTGCACGCTGCTGCTCGCTGTGAGCTCCGCTTAATACGGCGGAGATAACTGACATGCTCATGCTTACCTGATACTCAGGTGCGGCGGCAAAGCCCTGTGGCAGATTGCGCTCAGCACTGATGGAGGCGCGCATATTCATATTGCGATTGCTGTTGACGAGCTGCTCGTGGGCAACTGAATCCATTACTGCAGATGCTGGAGTGGTAGCAAAGCTGGCAGCGAAAGTATTGCCCTCAGGGGCGGCGAAGAAATCCTTGATACGGGAGATGGTGTTCTTGACGTTTGCGATTACGTTGATCATTTTTTGCTTCTTAAAGGTGAACCTTGTGCGGTTCTCTGTCTGATTTTGTCGCCAGGCCTTATGGCCTCTTGACTGCTTGACCAGCGTGGCTCTTTTCTAATCCATGCCTTCTGTGGTGCTGGCCGGGTTCTGGATGTGTCTGCAGCCTGTCCCTTAGCAGGGGAGCTGTTCGACATTCAGGCAGCAATTAACAAATTGAGACATCTGATATTCCTGCATGTCTGTTCCGGGCAGAAACTCGAAACTATGAGGAAACGCTCCTGGCTTGCGATCCTGCGCTCTGCTTTCTCATGAGCCGGTGGATCCTTTCTGCATTTTCTGGGGCCGGGAGCGGCTGGAGCACTGCGGCTTTCCAGCGCTGCTGTCGTGGCGGGTACCAGGCTGTTTATGTCCTGTCCTGCCTGACAACAATTTCATGTTAGCAACTTTTTCAGGGGGCGGAGGCTGCTGTCATCGTGTGACGTATGTCACAAAAATACAGCGAGCTGGAAAATGGCTCAAATACGGCAAAATGCAAACATTTGCACCATTTCGATAATTTTACCATTTACGCATGAATATTATGTCAGGTTATACAAAAAGCATGAAAATTAACAATCAAATGGCTTAAATATCAATAAAATCAAGATTAAATAGACAGCCATGTATGGAGGCTATTAAGTGTGGTCTATGTCACATTTTTGCGGCGTCTATTTCAGTATTTCGATTAACAAATACGATATATATGGTATTTGATAAAGAATTATCAAAAAGCAAGCAAGAACTTAAAGAAAAACCAAAATTTTGCCATATATCACATTGATAAAAAAACAGATGTAACGCCCAATGAAACAACAATGCAACAAAATGCAAAATTTTTCATAAGCGGATCCAAACTAAAATCTGGCTTATTTAAGCCATAAAGTCAGGTAAAAGCGTACTCATAACCATGATAGAGATCAGCTAAATCACTTGGCATGATGCATAAATGACTGCAAAAGTATGCAACGAGTTTTGGTAAAATAATTAAATCACTGGTAATTTTTGCGCTGAAAAGCTCCCGGAATACCACTTCCAATACCAATACCAAAAGGCCCCACAAACGCCATTCCCATACAGCTAAAACCAAATTCACAGGCAATCCCCATCCCACCACAACCAAATCCACAGAGCATCTACAGGCATTCCTCCATAAGCAAAAACTTTGATGCCAGGGCAGGCTAAAGCCACCATGACCATGCAAGGCTCACCGATAAGACCAGGCAGGTCACGCCTGACCAGTATGGTCACGCCCCAAAAGTGAATGACAGGAATGACTCTTAACAGTAAGGCAGGGCCATGAAACCAGGACAGGGTGGGATGTTTTCTGCTATCAGCATGGAAGTAGCAGGCAAAGCACCTGTTAAATACAGGGGACGGAGTATGATGGTTAGTACCGTTAAGCGGCACTTGCCTGGGGCTGGCTTGTCTGGCAGCGCTTGCCTCGGGCCAGGTTCGTATTGAATCGCTTGCCTGCGGTGGTGCAGGGGGATGCTGCATATTTATCTGTTGCGCTCAGTAGGGGACAGATGGCGGTGCTTAGGAACTGTAGGTAATTAAAATGATTTGTATTTCTTAAGTATAATGACCTGAACGGAGGAACCTTATGGCAAACCAGATTCAGGTCACTTTAAACAAAGATTCTATTAATCAGCTGCTTGAGGC
>NZ_JALKIK010000069.1:0-15057 GCF_023050955.1 Anaerobiospirillum sp. NML120511 | reverse complement strand
TAAGAGAGTTAGGCGAGTTCATGTCCCAGCTCAGCCATGAGCGCATGCGTGATTGCTTCTGTTGTGACATTTTAGATGACCTTAAGGATGAAGTTTGATGAAAATCACACTAGCTTAATACGCCGTAAGAGCACAGTCCGGGCATGGCAGCTTTGGCATGTTCATGGGATAATAAGGGGTTTTGCCTGTACAGGTTCGGGCAGCAGGCACTGCATGCCCCTTAATATGGCCTGTGACGGACAGTGTTTATTCATGTCATTTGTGGTGCCTGTTTTATGACCGAACTAGTTAAAAGACCACGCCTGCTGCGTTCTGGCATGGTAACGGCCGCTGCCACCTTCCTGTCCCGTATTCTGGGTATGGTCCGTGACATTGCCATTGCCCAGCTTCTGGGTGCCGGCCTGATGGCTGACGTCTTTTTCTTTGCCAACCGTATTCCCAATTTCTTCCGCCGCCTCTTTGCAGAAGGCGCCTTTGCTCAGGCCTTTGTTCCTGTACTTACCCGTACCAGCAAAGAGCAGAGTTCAACTGAGCTCAAGGAGCTGATTGCCAAAAGTGCCGGCACTCTGGGTCTTATTGTGCTGGTAATTTCAGTCATAGGCATGCTGGCCTCTCCAGTGGTAACAGCCATTTTTGGCTGGGGCTGGTTTGAGTCATGGCTCAACAATGGTCCTGACGCACACAAATTCACCCAGGCTTCGTTCCTTCTGGAAATTACTTTTCCCTATCTTTTCTTCATCACGCTGACCGCCCTGTGCAGCTCCGTGCTCAACGTTCATGGATCCTTTGCCATTCCGGCTATTACTCCATGTCTGCTTAACATCGTGATGATAGGCACTGCCTGGTTCATTGCCCCTGACTATGAAGACCCTAATGTCATTCTTTCTCTTGGCATGGTCGCTGGCGGTGTGGTCCAGCTGGTCTTTCAGCTGCCTTTTATCTGGCGTCTTGGACTTATGGTGCTGCCACGCTGGGGATGGAGTCATCCTGGTGTTGTGCGCATCAGGACTCTGATGATCCCGGCACTGTTTGGCGTGTCAGCAAGCCAGCTCAACCTGCTGGTAAATACCGTTCTGGCTTCTTTCCTGGCCACAGGATCGATTTCCTATCTTTACTACTCTGACCGTCTGCTTGAGTTTCCTATTGGCATTTTTGCCGTAGCCATTTCTACCGTAATCCTGCCAGCCCTGTCACGCTGTGACATCAAAACCCAGCACGATCAGTACAACAAAACTCTCGACTGGGGCGTACGCCTGGTGCTCCTGCTTGGCATTCCCTCAGCCCTGGGCATCATTGCTCTGCGTGAGCCGATTCTGCGTGTAATTTTCATGCGTGGCGCCTTTACAGAAGAGCATGTGCTTTTAAGCTCCAGCTCACTGCTGGCCTCTGTTTCCGGCCTTTGTGCCATCATGCTGGTAAGAGTACTGGTACAGGGCTTTGCTGCCATTCAGGACACCAAAACCCCGGTACGCTGCTCTATTGTGGCCATTGCTGCCAATATTGTCTTTAACCTCATTCTGGTATGGCCTCTTGATTACGTGGGCCTTGCCCTGTCAACAGCACTGGCAGCATTTGTCAACGCAGGACAGCTGCTCTATCTTCTGCACAAAAGAAAGATTTACCGCATTTCCCGTCAGACCCTGTTCTTTATCTTCAAAGCGCTGATTGCCGGTCTTATCATGGCAGGATCAGTACGCTACTTCTCTCCTGACTTTACCCAGTGGGCACAGATGACCACTCTGGTCTCCGTTGGCTGGCTCATAGCATTCATCATCGGAGGCGCAGCCGTATTCGTGATCTCCTGCCTGATCATGGGCATTCGCCCACGTCAGATCAGAATGTAGGCTCAGCCTCCACCACGCACACAGCCTCACAGGCACGAACTCATGCATGAGCGCGATGCCGGAGCGCGATGCCGGCAGGGACGTGATCCCATGCCGGGGCACGATGCCAGGCCTGAGCGCTAAGCCAGATCGGGGCTTGATGCCAGGCCGGAGCTCATTGCCCGGCCGTGGCACGACGCAAGGAGACGCTGTCAGGCGCCGGTAAGCGGTGCCGGGAGTATGCTTACGGCCCTGTTTTCAGGCTTATGGCCAGCTTATGAGAAAAGAGCAGGCCCGCCACAGCTTATATCCTTTAACTGGTATGGCTGATAGCGGGCCTGTTTTTTTTATGTTTTGGTCATGCTGCGTGAATGTTTAAGGGGCACGGCACAGCCGCAGCGGGGCCTTTTGGGGCAAATATTGATCCTGAATCACAAATTGAGAGACATCATGGGCGGTTTTGCGTCCATATCACGCCCATTGTCTTAATATAGAGTTAAGTGTTTGAGCACCTTTTGGGCGTGTCAGCCAGCACATCTCCACCATTAAATGATCCATGCACCCCTTGAGGTCAGCACCATTGGAGATACATGCTGTGCTTAAGGAGATTGCTGATGAGACAGTACAATAATATCCTGGTCATCATTGAGCCTAAAAAAGACCAACAGCTGGCCTTGAACAGGGCCATTGAGATTGCCCGCTACAATCCCAAGGTAACTATTACTGCTCTTCGTCTCATTTATGACTTCTCTAACGATATTCCTTTTATCGGCAAGAAGAGCGAAATTGCCTCTCATGAGGACGTTGAGCAGGTAACCAGTGAAGAGCTGAACAAGATCATTGCAGCCACTCTGGAAAAGCATAACGATATGGACATTGATAATGTGCGTATTGAGCCTGTTATCAAGTGGACCCGTGACATTTCCGAGGGCATGCTGCTGGAGGCCAACTCAGGCAAATTTGACCTGCTGATCAAGGCTGCAAATCACCATGGCCTGCTCGATTCCATCATCTTCACCCCTCACGACTGGAACCTGCTGCGTCACTCCAGAATTCCTGTGGTCATTGCCAAGGATCACAAGTGGACCATCCAGAGCTCCATCGTGGTAGCTGTTGACTTCACCTCCAACGAAAAGCAGCTGATGAATGTTCTGCTGCTGCGTGAGGCTCAGCTCCTGTCAACCATTACCAAGGCTCCAATCCATCTTGTTAACAGTGCACCGGTGGTTCTGCCTACAGTGATGCTCGAAGTTCCAAACTATGCCCCGGAACTTTATGCCGACAGCATCCTTGCTGAGCACAAGAAGAGAATTATCGACTTTGCTCATCACCACAATATTCCTGAAGAGAACTGCCATATTGCAGAGGGCATGCCTGATGATGTGCTGCCAAAGCTCTGCAAGAAGCTCCATGCCAATACTGTCTTCATCGGCTCTCATGGCCGTGCCGGTGTCGGTGCTGCTCTGATAGGCAATACCTGCGAGGAAATTGTAGACTTCATCAATGCTGATCTGTTCGTGCTCAATCGCAATACCCTTGTTCACGAAAACAAAACAGCACACACCCAGGAGTAGCAGTAAATACTTCAAGGTCCGGTCCTGACATCTGCACCTGACAGTAACGTGCACCTCAGGCGCCCGCCCATAAAGGTATCTGTTACGTTTTATAAAGCAAAAAGTCCAGACATGTTTATACATGATCTGGACTTTTTTGTATTTGCTGAAAACAGAATTACGCTCACTGACCAGTCCTGATTATGCTCACCAGGACAGCAAGATCATAGCTATATGATGAGAATAATGATGACCAGTCAGAGAGCAGAACACGCCCGGTCAGCATGAGCAATCATGACCGCATGCTGGCAAAGTTGCCCCCGATGATGGGCAGATGCGTACTCCCATGGCAGGCACAGCTACAGCCGCTGGCGTGAAGATGCGTACTCCCATGGCAGGCGCAGCTACAGCCGCTGGAGTGAAGATGCGTACTCCCATGGCAGGCACAGCTACAGCCGCTGGCGTGAAGATGCGTACTCCCATGGCAGGCACAGCTACAGCCACTGGCGTAAAGATGCGTACTCCCATGGCAGGCACAGCTACAACCGCTGGCGTGAAGATGCGTACTCCCATAGCAGGCAGAGTACAAGGCGCTAAAACATGATTTATACAGTAATGTTCCCGGTAACATAACAGGGTTATAATAACCCTGATCCCCTTGTTGCAACAGTTAGCACGAATGTTGATCCCTGCGCCATTGCCTGCTGGCTTACCGCGCGTGTGCTGCAGCTTTTACCATTTGTAACCCTGACCGGTGGTGGCACCTGCTTTACAGGCTGCCCATAATTTTCAGGCCTCTGCCATGAATCCAGCTCTTAACAGCAGTCTGAGCGTTCTGCTCATTATCATCATCGCCTATTCTTTCAAGCGCCTTAAGATGGTCAATATTGACACAGCCAGAGCTATGTCCTCTGTGGTCATGTACCTGACCCTGCCCTGCGCCATATTGAGCTCAGCTCACGGCATGCAGTTTGATACCTCGCTGTTTGACATTATGCTGCTGTCCATAGCGGCAGGCTTTGTTCTGCTGCTGGTGGGCTTTTTCTCATCTCGGGATCCGCGCCGCCGCGTGTTCAACATGCTCAATATCTCCTGCTTTAACATCGGCAACTTCGTAATCCCATTCATGCAGAGCTCGATGAGTCCCAAGGCCTTCCTGGCCCTGTGCATGTTTGACTTCATCAATGCCCTGTTCTGCTTTGGCGGCTCCTATGCTGTGGCCATGTACATGAACAGACGCTACTTTCCAGACGAGCATATCAGCCTCAAATCCATTTTCAGGGAGATGTCCAAATCCCTGCCCTCCTACACCTATATTCTGGCCGTGATTCTGGCTGCCATGCATCTGCAACTGCCTGACTTTATCATGGGACCTGTCAGAACCATAGCCGGAGCCAATACCCTGCTGTGCTTTATGATTATTGGCATAGTGCTCCAGCTGAAGATTACAGGCGAGCAGCTGCGCATGATTTCCAAAGCATGGCTGACCCGCTATGCCCTGTGTGGTCTCATGGCTGTTCTTATCTGGCTGTTCCTGCCTCATGATCCTGAAGTACGCTTTATCATCATGATCATAGTAATGGCTCCTGTAACCTCACTGGCTCCTATCATGACCATGAAGGGCGTGCCTGAATTTACCGGTGAATCAGGCAATCTCAACACTGTGTATATTCTGACCTCCATCTCCATTATTGCTGTTCTCAACTCCCTGTCCCCGCTCTTCCTGAGCTGATGCCCATCATGGCTGTCCCCGCTCTTTCTGAGATGATGCCCTTCATGGCTGTGCCCGCCCTCCCCACACTGCCCGAGCACCATGGCCATTAACATGACCAGGCCCCACCTGGTCATGGCCTGGTCAGCATGGCCATCGCGCTATGGGCTGCAACGCCGGCAATCCGTCCTGCATGGACGTATCAAAGCTACCAGCCTGCATCACCTGCTGGCTGATTTGCCTCCCTCGTGAAGTTACCTCAAGCTCACTGCAGCACCTTAAACACCGTAACCGTGCCGCAAACCGTGTTTTTGTGCCGGGCCCGCACACGGGCCCGCAAGGGTCAGCCACGCCCGCAGCTATGTGATAAACTGTGATCATAAGCCGGACATTTTGCTTCACATGCTCTTATACCGGCACAACAATACATACTGACAACGACCATTACTTTGTCCTGGTGGATACGCCTGTGTATGCACCTGAGGAGGGGTATGCTTTCCCCTGAATAAAGCCCATGAACCGGGTATTGTGTAATCAGTCGATAAGTCTTATTCCTTTCCTCAGCAATAACAGTGGTTTTCTTGCGGGTAGCTGAGGCAGTTTTATTCGGTGTGCCGAACATGCCTGCTGGTGTGCTCAGGCCCTGCTCCGCCGTGCTTTGTGCTTTTTTATCTTCAGCATCTGCCTGAACAGGAGGCGGTGACCCCTAATAGGACGGGGTCCTGTTGACTTATGAAAAAATCAGTTCTTATTGGCGCTGCCTCTTTGGCAGTAGTAATGCTTTTTGCATGGGCCCTGCTCTTTCGTCAAAGTATCGATCCAGATAAGGCACACGGTACTGTAGACATTCAGGACAGTCTGCTGTCATTTGAAAGAGCCGGAAAGATTGTTTCCCTCAATGCTGATGAGGGCAGCCAGGTTAAGGCTCATGATGTACTGGCCGTACTCGACAGCAAGGATCTTGACCACCAGATCCGTATTCAGTTTGCCCAGTGTCAGGCTGAACAGTCCCTGCTAGATCAGTATCAGAACGGTTACCTCAAAGAAGAAATAGACAGCGCCCGCGCCGCTGTTGCCAAAAGTCAGGCTGCAGTTGATCTGGCCTCCATCACCTATGAGCGCAACAGATCACTGCTCAGGAGCAAGTCCATTTCCAAGCAGGAGTTTGACAGCTCAAGGGCCAGCTATGACGAAGCCAGGGCAACACTTTCTGAAGCTCAGGCACAGCTTGCACTAGTAGAAAACGGCTATCGTCAGGAGGTTATCTCCTCCCAGGCTGCACGTGTTACTGCCTGTAAAGAACAGCTTTCCTATCTGAAGTATCAAATTGAATCCCAGGGTATTATCAAGGCCCCGTTCAGCGGCACTATCCGTACCCGTACCCATGAAATCTCCGACTATGTAGGCTCAGGCGAGACTATCTTTGCCATCACCAATGAAGACAGCAAGAAGATACGTATTTACCTGAGCGATGCTCAGCTGCAGCTGGTCAAACTGGGCCAGAAAGTCAGTGTCGAGGTGCCTTATCACGCCCCTCTGAGCGGCCGTATCTCCTTTATCAGCCCAACAGCCATGTTCACACCCAAGAGCGTTCAGACAGAAGAACTGCGCCCTGATCTCATCTATGAGGTCAATGTTGAGGTAGAAGACAAAGAGCATGTACTGCGCTTTGGTCAGGCCATTACTGTCTACCTCAAAGGTCAGGCTCCGGACCGTACAGTCAAAGCCGGCTGATCTGCATCATGCATAGCCCACAGCGATACAGCTCATGCAGGCGTAGGCACAGGCATGGACAGTACAGCCTGCCCGCAGCGGCCAGGCGGTGCCCTTACCGGCCGTCTGTACAGGCCATGCTGAGCCCCTACGGGCCGTCTGCACAGGCCATGCAGTGCTCTTAACGGCGTCCGTGCCGTCCAGGCGGTGCCCGTACCGTACAGGCGGGATATCCAGGTCCGGTCCAGGTATTACAGCCTGCACGCATCATTTGAACACTATCCATGACTCTTGAATTCTGAAAGCTCCATGCGCTCAGTAAAGAGAGGAGAACATCATGGCTGATCTTATTGCTCTTGATAAACTCACCAGACGCTTTACCCGTGAAGACGGCTCAGACCTTTCTGCGCTGGACGGTATTGATCTGCATATTGACTCCTCACATCACATGATTTCCCTGATCGGACCTGACGGATCAGGCAAATCAACCCTGCTTAAAATCATCGCCGGCATCGACCGTCCTGATGAGGGTACCTTTTCCCTCTTTCTTGACCAGGACCAGGGCCCTCACGGCAACACCATTGGTTACATGTCGCAAAATCTTGGTCTTTATGAGGACCTCAGTGTCGGAGTTAATCTAAGACTGTTCTGTAAGCTGCGTGACTTTGATATCCAGTCCCTGCGCACTGATGCCAGTGCTGAGCACGGCATTGGGCGCGGCATTGGGCGCAGCTCTGAGCATGTCCCGGCCCAAAGCTCACGGCCCTGTGCAGCAGGCGACCTGAGCAGTACAGCACGCGACAGCAGCAGTGCAGCCAGCAACAGCAGTGCCTCTGATGGCAGCATGTGGAGCCGCATTAAGGGCCTTATTGGTCTTGAGGGCGGCGGCCGTGCAGGTGCCGGTACAGAAACTGGTGGTATCGGCAGCTGTGCCATGGACAGCCAGGAATCGGAGTGGAGCACAGATGAGCAGGAGGCTGCTCTGGATGCCTATCTTGATGATCTGCTTACTCAGGTTGGTCTAATCAAATTCAAGGACTACAAGGCTGGTTCACTTTCTGGCGGTATGAAGCAGAAACTGGCTCTTACCTGCGCTATCAGCGCCCGCCCTGGACTTTTGCTGCTTGATGAGCCTACTGTAGGCGTTGACCCTATTTCGCGCCGTGAACTGTGGGCCATCATTACTGATTATCTGGAGCGCACCGGCAGCTACTGCATATTCTCCTCGCTTTACCTTGAGGAGGCAGAAAAAGGGTCACTTACTATCTTTATTAAGAACGGCCGTCTGATTTATTCAGGCAGCGCTCAGGAACTGCGCGATCGTGTAGCCAGTCAGTGTTTTGCCCTCAGTCCCGACAGCAGCCTGTCCTATCAGCAGGTAGCCCGTACCATGATGTGTCAGCTCGAGCGCAGCCATTGCATCATGGACCTCTGTCCACGTATGGGACGCATTGATCTGCTTACCCGCACCCCGGTAAGTCCTGATGAGCTCAACAGCGATCTGGAGAGACTTTTTGCAGGACAGGAAGGTCCATTTAGCAATTTAAGCCGCAGTCGCTGGCAGTTGAGCGCACGTGATCCCGTGCTTGAAGACGCCTACATCAACCTTACCTCCTCTCAGCCAGATGAGCATGGCCATGATGCCGGCTCGGCCGCTGCTGCAGACTTTACTCCTGACAGCCGTCATCAGGACAGAGCTGAGCTTACCGCCCAGCAGCATGAAGAGCTCAAAGATGAATCAGGACGCGAGGTCATTATTTCTGTTGATGGCATAAGAAAGACCTTTGGTTCCTTTACCGCCGTTCATGACTCCAACTTCAAGGTCTACAGAGGCGAAATTTTTGGCCTGCTCGGTCCTAACGGTGCGGGCAAGACCACTACCTTCCGCATGATCTGCTCTCTGCTTAATCCCAGCGCCGGAACCATTCTTATCAACAATATGGAGCTCAAAAATGCCAAGAGCTCGGTACGAGCCACCATTGGTTATGTAGCCCAGAAGTTCTGTCTGTATCGCAAGCTTACTGCCAGACAGAATCTTGAGTACTTCGGCCAGAGTTATGGACTTACAGGACAGGAGCTGGACAGCCGCATCAGCTTAATATGCTCTGTATTTGGCCTGACACCGTTTTTAAACATTATCTCGGTCAATCTGCCTTTTGGTATTCAGCGCTCCCTGTCCATGGCATGTGCTCTTATTCACCGGCCGTCCATTCTTTTCCTTGATGAGGCAACCTCAGGGGCCGATCCGACCTCAAGGCGTGCCTTCTGGTCCATGATTGCCCGTCTTGCAGCTCATGGCACCACTGTTATTGTCACTACCCACTTTATGGAAGAGGCAGAGTACTGCGACCGCTTTTTAATTCAGGATCAGGGCAAGATTCTTATCCTGGGCACCCCTGACGAAATATGTGTTCACGGCTCAAACCGTATCTCCATTGAGGAGGCTTTCGTCAACTGTGTTATGGAGCGCCGAAACGCCAGCTGACGCAGCCAGCGCCACTGTCGGCCCGCATCAGGTGCAGGCCGCTGCAGGCCACCTTCAACAACTGCGGCGGCCACAGCAGCACCGTATGCAGCTGCGCCCTGTGGCGCTGCAGCATACAGCCATGCTGCCAGGCATGGCGTCAGTCAGTAACTGTAAACCAGATTTGTGCAGGCTGCCCGCTGCTTTGCAGGGGCACAGATTGATTCAGGAGGCCTGACATGATTAATCCCGTTCATGTAAGAGCGCTTATCAGCAAGGAATTTGCTCAGATTCTTGCTGACAAGTCAGTGCTGATCGTAGCCTTTGTCATTCCACTGCTGCTGGTAGTGCTCTACGGTACCGGCATGCGTATGGACATCAAGCCTGTTTCCGTTGCTGTGGTCACCCATCAGATAGATGATCTCGTGGGCCGCGAAATTACCATGGCCATGATGGGATCGAGCTATTTTGATGTGCAGGCTGTCAGTAATGAAAAGGATGCCAAAGCGCTGATGCAGCGCCATGAAATCAGTGCCTACGTCATGATTCCCAACAATGTGGCGCAGTCAGCCTTTCATCACCCTGTACAGATAATGGTGGTGCTCAACGGATCTGACGCCCAGTCATCCTCACTGGCCCGCAGCTATATTGAGTCGGTAATAGCAGGTGGCACGTCCATCAAAGGACTGTCCCGTCAGGTTACCTACCTGAGCTCAGTAAATCAGCGCAATATCATGACCTCGGGTTCAGCGGCCTCTGCAGGTGTTAAGGACATTCAGATTATTTCGCGCAGCTGGTTCAATGAAAGTAATCAGTCCACCTGGTATCTGATGGCAGGTCAGATCATAGGCATTCTTACCCTGATGTCAGCTTTCATGAGCTCCATTGTTATTGCCCGTGAGTTTGAGCGCGGCACCATGACCGGAATTCTGGCCACCAACGCCACAGCAGCCGAGCTGCTTATGTCCAAGATTATTCCTTACTATGTTCTTTCCATAATGGGAGGAGTGCTGGCCACCCTGGCCATGTTCTTACTGTACGACCTGCCTTTCAGAGGATCAGTGCTCATGTTTGTCCTGACCATGGCCATTTATCTTTATGTGGCTGTGCTCATTGGCCTGCTGATTTCTGCACTGACTCAGAATCAGTTCCTTTCAAGTGAGTACGCCATTATTCTGAGCTTCCTGCCATCCATCCTGCTCTCAGGAGCTCTTTTTGATCTGCGCTCAATACCTGCTGTTATTTCCTGGGTTGCCCATATGCTGCCTCCAACATATGCGGTAGAGTCATCCAAAATCTGCATACTCTCTGGAGGAAGTCTCGACATTCTGGTACGCAACGCCGCTATTCTGCTGCTCTTTGCCATAATCTTTACTGCAGGATGTTATCTGGCTATCAGCCGTCACTTCCGTCGCTACTGGCCGTACAATCTGGCTGGCCCGGCAGCACCAGCTCAGGCACCATCCGGTGCCGGTGCAGCAGCTGCCGCAGCTGCGGCTGTATCAGACGCAGCCTCAGCAGCCCCAGGCGAGCCCAGCCAGGCTGATTCAGGAGAGGGACGATAGATGAGTGCTTCACTTGCTGCATGGATTCGACTGATGTCGCTTATCCGCAAGGAATTTGTCGTCATGCTCATGGATAAGGGCACGCGCAAAATCCTGATTCTTCCTATTATCATTCAGTCCATACTCTTTGGTTATGGTGCCACCTTTAACCTTGAGCGTGTTCCCTACATCATTTTCCAAGACAGCTTTGATGCCACGGCCGTATCCCTGGTTCATCAGATTAACAACAATAAAACCTTTGAACTGGTCAGAGCCTGCCATGACGAACAGTGCTTCAATGACAGCCTCAATCATGGTGACGCCCTGCTGGGTATCTACATTGCCAGTGACTTCAGCCGCAACCGTACTGTATTTGTGGCTACCGACGCGCGCAATACTTCGTCGGCTAACACCGCTCTTGGCTACGTGCAGACCATAGTGAGCGATCTCAACAGTCAGCGCCGCCAGCAGTCTGCTATTTCAGGCGGTATTCACCTTGATTACCGCTATTTCTATAACCCTAACAACTACACCAGATTCAGCATCATGACAGGCATGATCCTGGCCCTGTCCATGATTCAGGTGTTACTGCTGTCATCGCTGTCAGTATCGCGAGAGCGCGAGGAAGGTACCTTCGACATGATGCTCATGGCTCCGCTCACTCCTGTAGAAATACTGATTGGCAAGGCCTTTCCTCCTACTATTATTGCTGTCTCTCAGGGGCTGGGACTGTTTTTGATCTGCATACTGTGGTTCAACATTCCTTTCCAGGGTAACTTCCTTGCTCTGGTAACAGTAATGAGCGTATTCAGTATCTGCATCGTAGGCATTGGTCTGGCTGTTTCGGCACTGACTGATACCTCACAGCAGTCAGTGGTAATTTCCTTTACTATTTTGCTGCCTACCATCATTCTGTCAGGCATGATTACCCCCATGTCGGCCATGCCGGAGATGATGCAGTATGTCAGCATGATTAACCCTTTCTACTACGGCCTTGAGGCTCTGCGCCGCATCTACCTTGAGGGTCAGACGCTCATGCAGGTATTCCACCTGATGCTGCCTCTGTTTGCCATTGGCGCCGTAACCCTGAGCACAGCCGTCTATCTCTTCCGAGGCAAGCTGGGCTAAAAGCGCTGCGGCCAGCCCGCCAGCCAGGCATTCATTCATGTCAGCAGCTGCATCACATATCCGGCGTGTGCAGCTGCAGTCATGTGTCCATGCTCAAACCCCTGTCCCCCGACCTCCTTCCCGGCTGTACACCAGACCTCACAGTTGCAGTCTCCAGCAGCTGCGAACGGCTTCCTCCGGCCGTCAATGCTATCGATTGCATAATCTGCCCGGACTGGTCTTACATCATAACTCCCGCTTAAATCATTGCCGCCATCCTGGGCTCTGTCCTGATTTTCTGAGCCAGTTCATCCACGGCAAGAGCAGAAGAGCAGTCCCACTGACATTGTTACGGCAGGGAGAAGTGCACTCTCTTACATTTGCCAGCCCTTTCCTTTCATCACTGCTGCTCCTGTCTGCCTGACTGCCTACAGCACAAATGCCAGCCCCCACAATTTAGAGCATGATTACTTAGAGGCTGCTATGGTCTGATTATTATGCAGTCTCCAGGAACATCCCATTGCTACCGCAAAGGCCCAAACAGGCCCATAAACTGGAATGTCATACATGGAGCGCATTGATGCCATAGCATCTCGTCTGCAAAGTCCAGGCACTAAATAATTTATAAAATATTTTGTCTTGGCATGATATAACCCCCTGTTTGTGTATCTATGAAGTCTGTCTGGGAAATTATTTCTTTCAGCTTTACGGACCTTCGCAAGGTATTGCCAGGATGATTTTGGAGATGGTCAGATAAATGGTTTTAGTACTCATTATTCTGAACTGTCAGTATGAGCTGCTCTGAACAGGTGCCAAAATGTGAGTCAGGTGGTGTTTTTGAATGGATGTAAACAGTCTTTTACGTTTCGCGATCTGTATCACATTTACGCAAACGCACATACATTCACAAAAGGCCATTTGACGGGCTGGATATGCATTTTTACGTGCCCGAGCACATTTTTACATCACGATTTTTATGCTATCTGCCATCGTTTGCATTTGGTGTGCGTGCTTTTTGCGTGCACATGATTTTGCGCTTCTTTACACATCAAATAATACGGAAATTTAATCAACACCAGGGAGAGGCAATAGCTCTGCTGCAATTTATGTTATCTGGTAACATCATGATAAAAATCAGGGACTGTTATTAATATTGCCCATAAACACGCTGTTTACCTTTATTTTCTGTGTCATATTCACTGTATCAACAAGGTACAGCACTACATCACACATGTTTGCATCTATAATATACCTGTAAACCTTGATTTTATCAGGAAATTTTCGTTTACATTCTGTTTACATGCAGTCATGGCAGAATGGCCCGGAAATTTACCATGATGAAACAATTAAAGACTGTCTAAGATTTTTAGTACAGTACCCCCTCAATCCTTGCGATAAATACGGGATTTTTGTGATAATATAGATACTAATGTCTGTTATTGGCTAGTTACTACCAAAAGCACTGAAAAAGTTCTAGAATATCGCAAGACAAAAACAGGCCCGGACTTATCAGCGGGCTGACTTCTTGGAAAGCCGGTCAAGAAATCAGGCTGAAGAGAACAATGACCTGTTATCCAGCCGGGAGATTCTCAGGATGGCAGGCAAGAGACAGTGCGGTAATGACTATGCAGATCTGAACTGTATGGGCCGCCCTAATTTTCCGCTAAAAGTGTTTTGATATACTCGCGGTAATAATGGGTTTGACAAGTGCCACTACCCCGGGCACTTCAATTAAAAGGCATCAACAGGAGCTGCTCAGCAACTGGCTGAAGCAGAAGAGCAAAACGACTCGGATATCATGCTGAAATTACAGCACCAGTGATAACCGGAACATGCTGATCACATGCTTTGTAAACATTTCAGCACGCAGTCCGATGATCATGGTATGTATCTTGGTATGCATCTAAGTATGTATCAATGCTGTTTAATCAGTTTTCCTTCCAGACAAGGCTGATCCGGACGGTTGACTACCGTACCTGAGGCTGCTCCGTATTGGACCAGCACAATCACAATTCTCCTTGAGACCACTATGGGCCCAGGGCCCTCAAACCGACATACAGAGCACGGACAGTGTCAATCTGTCGCATCTGTATATCCTGGTTTCATGGAGTGACAAACAGATTTTTAACAGTTGTAGCGTTACCTGAAGCAGACAGGTGGTTATCTGTCTTTACCAGTTTCTCCTTAATATGGATATCAGGATGATGATATGGACAAGGAATAATGTCATCATTCGGGGCTGGAGCGGACAGATTAATTCCTTATGTTTTGGCTAGTCTTGTGAGCCATGTGGATATCACCGGCTCCGTAAGATAACTTCACTAAACTTGAAGGCGCGTTTAATCATGATTAAAGAAAACCAGCCAAAGGTTCCAAACCTTCCTCCGCTTATTGCTAACGGTGATGCCAGCCGTGGCTACTACGTATGTACTTACAAGAACAAATGGGACAGTGACAAGAAGCGTTCTGTCAGAATTCGTTCTACATCTGTAGGCCGCGTACAGGGCAAGGAAAAGTTTGGTCTGATTGAGTTCTATGAGTCTTTCCTCAAGCAGTATCCAAGCCTCAAGCGCTTCCAGGTATATCGTACCGATGGTCCACAGCGTCTTGTATTCATTCCAAAGCCACCACGTCGCCGCCGCCTCAAGGATGAAGCTCTGGTAAGCCAGAGAGCCTCCTCACAGCTGGCAGCCCGCGCTAACAGCATGCTCAAGAAGACCACTGATGTCTTCAATGATGATTCAGATTTCGATCCATCATTATAAACAGGCCATAGTACAGTCCATATAAGGCTGAACTTCTGGTTTTGGTCGACTGTCTTTGCAGTCCAGACTGATGCTGTAGCTCATAGCACTTAAGGATATACATGGCTCATTGCAGTAAAAGCTGCAATTCCTGTGTTCCCATGGACAAAGGAATTGCAGCTTTACTTTTTTACGCTTTATAAAACCCCAACTCTTCTTAACTTCGCTTTTATTCACCCCACCACCCTCACCCTCATCCGGGCCTCCCGTCCAGTACGGCGTATTAAGTGCTTGTGATTTTCATCACGTTTTTTGATAAATCCTTATATTTATGCGATTTGCGCGGGTATGATTCATAACTTCAACATATGAATGTAAGTCTGAGAGGTGACCCTATG
>NZ_JALKIK010000068.1:0-15181 GCF_023050955.1 Anaerobiospirillum sp. NML120511 | reverse complement strand
AAGAGAGTTAGGCGAGTTCATGTCCCAGCTCAGCCATGAGCGCATGCGTGATTGCTTCTGTTGTGACATTTTAGATGACCTTAAGGATGAAGTTTGATGAAAATCACACTAGCTTAATACGCCGTACAATGCCTCAGATGGTATCGCTCTGGCCCAGACTATCGAAGGTGCTCTTGACGAGACCACTGGCATGCTGCAGAAGATCCGTACCCTGGCTGTTCAGGCTGCCAACGGTACCAACACCGCAGATGACCGTGCTGCCTTAAAGAAAGAGGCTGATGCTCTGTTCAGCGAGATCAACCGTATTGCCCAGCAGACCACCTTTGCCGGCAAGAAAGTACTGGATGGTGTTGATGGCCAGGGTAAGAGCGAAACAATTTTCGGCGAGGGTGTAACAGTTGGCAATAACAAGGTTGCCCGTATGACTCTCCAGGTGGGTGCCAATAAGGGCGATACCATCGACTTTGATGTTGCCAATTTCAAGTTCACCAAGATCGCTGATGACTCTGGTGCAATTGGTGGTAATAACGGTATTGCCAAGGGAGATGTTTTTGAGGGCAATAATGGTATTACCGGTCTTAAGTTTGATGATCCAACCAAGATTGGCAGCCTGATTACCCTCATGGATAAAATGATTGGCCAGGTTGACAGTCAGCGTGCCGGACTAGGTGCAATCCAGAACAGATTGGAGTCTTCCATACGTAACCAGGCTAACGTTTCTGCCAACCAGGCTGACGCCCGTAGCCGCATTCGTGACGCAGACTTCGCCGAAGAGTCAGCCAATCTGTCCCAGCAGTCTATTATTCAGCAGGCTGCTACTTCCATGCTGATGCAGGCTAATACCCGTCCTCAGCTTGGTCTTTCCCTGCTCGGCTAATCTACATATACCGTCATTTAATAATGTCGGGACAAGTACACAGGTACTCTCTAAAAGGATTTAGAAATGGCAGTATACGTAAATACAAATGTAAGCTCATTAAACGGCCGCAGATATCTTAATAACGTACAGAATCAGCTGACTACCACGTACCAGAGACTCTCTTCAGGTCTGAGAATTAATTCTGCCAAAGACGATGCTGCCGGCCTTCAGATCTCCAGCAGACTGACCACCCAGGTTAACGGTCTGAACCAGGGTAATCGCAATGCAAGCGACGGTATTGCTCTTGCTCAGACCATCGAAGGTGCTCTTGATGAGACCTCCGGTATGCTGCAGAAGATCCGTACTCTGGCTGTTCAAGCAGCTAATGGTACAAACACTGCTGATGACCGTGCTGCATTAAAGAAAGAGGCTGATGCTCTGTTCAGCGAGATTAACCGTATTGCAACTCAGACTACCTTTGCCGGCAAGAAGGTACTGGATGGTGTAGACGGAAACGGTAAGAGCGACACTATTTATGGTCAGGGTGCAGCTGCTGGTCAGAACAAGGTTGCTCGTATGACCCTGCAGGTTGGTGCAAACAGCGGCGATACCATTGACTTTGATGTTGCCAATTTCAAGTTCACAAAGATAGCTGAAGATTCAGGTGCAATCGGCGGCAATGGCGGCATAGCAAAAGGTGATGTTCTTGATGGACAGAATGCTGCTACCGGTCTGCTCTTTACTGACATCACCAAGATTAACAACGTGATCACTCTTATGGACAAGATGATCGGTCATGTTGACAGTCAGCGTGCTGGACTAGGTGCAATTCAGAACAGATTGGAGTCATCAATCCGCAACCAGGCTAACGTTTCTGCCAACCAGGCTGACGCACGTAGCCGCATTCGTGACGCTGACTTCGCCGAAGAGTCTGCCAATCTGTCCCAGCAGTCTATTATTCAGCAGGCCGCTACATCCATGCTGATGCAGGCCAATACCCGTCCTCAGCTTGGTCTTTCCCTGCTTGGCTAATAGCACTATATTATTTTAGAAAGTATTTATAAAATAGCCCGGACATAATGTTCGGGCTTTTTTGTGCCTGAAACAAGAAATAAGTTACAAAACAAATTAATTAGCATATTGCAGCACGATACCTTGTATATGCCGGGATCGGTCTTGCAGCTCAGAGCAGACAGATCTTTTAGTCTCATGCTTGTTGCATGAGTCTGATGCTGTGTGAAACACAGAGTGCATGGCGCCGCAGGCTTAATGCAGGAATCAATGCCCTCTCCACCGCTTCAAAGCATAGCCCTAATGCATTAGCAGGCCCCAAACGCAAAAAACCGCCGCGTAGTGCGACGGTTTTGTTATGGCAGGTGCCCGTGCTGTACCGGGGCTTCCAGTGTTGTGCAGGGCTACCGGACGTCAGGATGCAGTACGGCAGTAAGCCAGCCAGCCAGCTTGTCTGACAGAAGTCAGGCAGGACTGGCTGGCGGTCTGCCTGGATCAGGCACGCATGCGGCGGATGACGAAGGAGGCGAAAATCACTGTAGTGACGAGCGCAAGTGGCAGGAAAAGGGCGTTAATAAGGCCAAACTGCTGAGCAAGGAAACCCAGGGATGGTGGAATTACCAGAATGCCGCCGTAACCAAAGAGCGAGACAATGGTTGTGGCTGCTGAAGGGTGGATATCATCTCTGTGACCAACGCGGCTTAAGATAATAGGAACCAGCGGAGCAAGGCCGATACCGCACATGCCATAGCCTGTAAGGGTCAGATATGGTGAGTGGGTGAAGATAACCAGGCTCATGCCAATAAAGGCCAGGATGCCGCCAAAGAGAATGATACGGAAGTCACCTATGGTGTTACGTATCTTGTCTGAGCACAGACGGGTAATGGCAGTTACCAGAGAGTAGGAGCCGTAGACCAGAGCTGCAAGGCTCTCGCTGGATTGCTTTTCCTGTACCATTACCAGACCGCCCCACTCGGCAATAGAGCCCTCTACTGTATAGGCACACATGGCAAAAAGACCGCAGAAAATCACTGCCAGAGGGATTTTGCCAAAGCCCTTCTTCTCTTCCATACCCTCAGGGGCTACATCCTCAAGCAAAAAGCGGGCTGCCAGCAGCACGGGAATGATAAAGAGTATGCCCAGTGACAGGAAGTTGGTAGCAAGGCCAGGAACATACCAGGCAAAGATAGAGCCGCTGATAGATCCTGCCAGAGCGCCAATGTTCCAGCCGGCATGCATTCTGAGCATGTAGTGTCCGCCAGAGAGCAGCTCAAGATTGATAATCTGATTGTTGATGGCTATTTCAAAGTAGGCAAAGGACAGTCCCAGCAGGGCAAAAAGCAGACAGAGGCTTACAAGGTCATAAACAAAAGGGGTAAGCAGGAAGAGCACCAGTACACCAAAAGCTCCGCCACGCAGCATGGTACGCGAGGACAGTTTCTTGATAAGTACTGGAATTGTGGCAAAGCCAAAGAGTGAACCTGCACCCAATGAGGACAGGGCAAGGCCCAGTCCGGACTCATCAACTCCTGATATTTCCTTGATGGCCGGCATACGGGAGGTGATCTGGCTGTAGATAATGCCTACAAATAGAAAGAAGAAAAAGAGTGAAAGGACAATAAAACGAAAGCGGCGTTCTGCCATACTCCCGGTCTCCTGATGAATAAGTACTGAAATCAGCAATTAATAGTCAAAAAGTCCAGCAATATTAGCCAAAATCGAAAGATTTGTCGCCATGATATAGTCCTGCCAGATAAATATTTTTCCTGGAGCAAAAGCGGTATATCCCCTCATCAGTACTTTAATCACCATCAAAGTGCCATACCAGCTGTCCTGCAGGCTGCACTGGTGCGCTACCGGGCGCATTGTTGTCCTCTCTTTGCAGTACCACTGCTCATCTTATTGTGCACTCTCCGCACTTGTCTGACGGCTGCAGTGAGATGCGGGAGGACAACAGCCAGGCAGGTGCTGGCTGTATGGCGAACAGTCTTGACGGCTGCGTCAGGAGCGTAGCTTGTCGTTTTGGACAGGGCTGACTGGTTGTCAGGTCGCCAGGACGACAGTTTGGTGCTGCTGAGTTCGTGATCGGTGTGAATTATTGTTTGAGGTCTTAGATTTTTGAGCAGTCAATCATGATCTTGACGTCGCCTGCGGTGCCGGAAGCAGCGCGTTCAAAGGCGGCAACGGCATCGTTGAACTCAAAGACCTTTGAAATCAGGCGCTTGATGTCAAGAGCGCCGCTGCGGATCAGGCGGATAGTGCGAGGAAACATGTTGGCATAGCGGAAAACGGTCTTGAAAGTGACCTCTTTGGCCTGTGCTGCTGCAATATAAAATAGAGGCAGCTCCAGAGTGCTGCCGATAAGCACTACAGTGCCATTGGCCTTAACATGCTCGCACATGCCTGTTACTACAGCTTCAGCGCCTGAGCACTCAAAGACTACGTCACAGCCGGCACCACCGGTAAGGTCATTAACCACAGCCTTAAGGTCGCCGGGGCGGGCATTAACAGCGTGGATATTCTTATAGGAGGCTGCTACCTCAAGCTTGGAGTCAACTATGTCTACTATTATGACATCTGAGCAGCCACCGGCCAGAGCACACAGGGCAGTAACAATACCAATAGTGCCGGCCCCATATACCAGGGCAATGTCACCTGGTCTGATACCAGCCTTTGTTGCTGACTGCATGCCGATAGCCACCGGCTCTACCATGGCACCCTCGTAATAGCTGACTTCATCTGGAAGTTTAAAGGTAAATGCAGCCGGGTGAATGATGGTTTCGCACAGGCAGCCGTCAATTGGAGGGGTAGCAAAGAAAGTAAGCTCAGGATCGAGGTTATAACAGCCTGCCAGAGTCTCAGCTGAATCAAAACGTGGAATACCAGGCTCCATGCAGACACGGTCACCGACCTTCAGATGGGTAACGCCGCTGCCCACACGAACGATCTGACCTGAGGCCTCATGACCAAGCACCATAGGCTTTTCCACCACGTAAGGGCCAATACGGCCATGAGTGTAGTAGTGCACGTCAGATCCGCACACACCACAGGCCATCAGCCTGATCTCCACATCATGCTCGCCAAGCTTACGTTCTGGATTGTAATCGTCCTTAATGGCAATCTTGCCCTTCTCAAGTAAAGTAACAGCCTTCATAGCAAAACCTTCGATATAACCAGCCAGAACAGCCTTACATGACCATGCCCGCATCAGTGCAGGAGCAGCATTAAAGCAGAACTGGCGTTCTCGTAACTTAATCAGAAATTTAGATTAAGTGCATTATAGGATCGATTTTAATAAAAAGATCAGCCTGTTCAGGAAAAATTATTAAGTAAGGTCAAAATGACAAATTACCGGCACTTATAAGCCATCCATCATATGCTCTTGCTGTTCTCAGAAAGTGGGCGTAGACACTGAGTGCACGCAGACAGCCAGGCGAATTTAGCAGCTTTTCTCCTTTGCATTTGCCATGTTTAAGGCAGTCACAGCACCTAAAGAGTCTGTAAGTGACTTGCTTTGCATGGCTTTATGGCGATTTTACTGAACTTAATCATGAAAATATGGTTAAGTGTATAAATCACAGTGCCTCAGGATGACACAACTACTGTCAGACTGGCTTTGTCAGCTGGCCTTGCCAGCTGGGCAGATGAGGCTGACTGGTCTTGCTGCTCTGAATGCTATGACTGGTCCGAATGCTCAGCGCGCAGCGGTACTGACCAGAGCGTGAGTGACGGCAAGGCCAATATCCATGACAGAGTCAGGAAACAGCTCAATGATGCCCGGGCCCGCATTCTGATTCAGTCTGCTGCCGATGAGCCTGATTGCTTATTGCGGCTGTTGGTGGTGGTGAGGTTGCGTGCGCATGCAGCCTTCATTGAAATGCTCATGGTCATGAGGTGAGGCGAATCTTGATTGGGCCTGGTATGGCAAAGAGGGCACGACGAAACGTATGCAGTTCTGTTAGTACCTTAGCACCTGTAAGGGCCATGCAGCTGGCGGGGCAACTGACCAGCCACTGACGTGTCACATACTGTGCCGATGGTTATATGACGGAGCCGGGATGGCATATGGCTGATGCCCGGTTCGGGATGCATCTGC
Source organism: Anaerobiospirillum sp. NML120511 (assembly GCF_023050955.1). NCBI lineage: Bacteria > Pseudomonadati > Pseudomonadota > Gammaproteobacteria > Aeromonadales > Succinivibrionaceae > Anaerobiospirillum > Anaerobiospirillum sp. NML120511. Next base: position 9,215 of record NZ_JALKIK010000068.1, on the reverse strand, counting down.
AGGATACGCAGCATGGTCAGATGGCAGGCGGGAGGAGCTGTTGATTCTGGAGGAGCTGCAGCCCTGTGACAGGCTGGTGGAGAAACCAGTTAACAGGCGCAGGATTATGGAGTCCTGAAATGAAGACGGGCCCTGAGGGCCCGTTGGAAATGAGGTTTTGACTGTTCATTGCCATGCAATGTTGCGCAATGCAGTACAGTGCTGCGCAGCAGGTCACATACGGGGCATGAGCAGCAAGCGCGGCAGCGCAGCATGAGCAACATGAGCAGCGCCGCGTGCGCTCCATGCTCGGTATGTGCAGCGTGCTGTATCACAGGCTGGGAGCTCTGCACGTGAGCGCCGTGCTGTCACACCGTAGTTCAGACAGTGCTGGTGCGGCGACGGCGGCGGCGTGGTGGAGGTGGCTCACCGGCAGCTGCAGCAGCAGCTTCTTTGGCTCTGGTTCGACTTGAAGTGCGGGCTCGGGCAGAGACAGCCTCGAGTATTGCTCTGTCATTGAGTCGTGGACGGAAATTGGCCAGAGCGGCCGCCTTTTCAGCCTCTGTTTCAGCAGCGGTTGGTTTTGCGGATCTTTTCTTACCCTTGCTGCGACCATGCGGTACTGTTGAAACAAGGTCGTAGTTCTCCTCAGGATCAATGTCAGGACGGTGAGCCTCATTGATACTGGCAACTTCGGCACGGAAGCGCTTGAGGTCAGCCTTCTTTATGGTGTGAGCTGCAACCTCCTGCGGAGTAGGAGGACGTCTTGTGCCATCGGCATCAAAAGTGCCCTTATACTCGACATCAGGTGGAACAGAGGCGCTCTGTCTTTCGTTTTGCAAAGCAACACTGCCGTTGAGCTGACTTTCAGGTTCTGGCAGAGATGTTTTTCTGGATTTGAAATAGTTCTTGCCAATATCTGCTGCGCGCACCAGTTCAGACAGAGAGTGCCTGCTTTCATCAGGACTTATGTCATTATCAAAGAGTGACTGCAGGCTATTACTTGCAGGATCAGTCCCACTGTTTTTCCGTGGTGGCTTCTGCTCTCTTGCTGATAAGAGCTCTACGGTGCTTTGCCTGGGAGTGCTTTTAGAGCGGCTTTTGCCAGTTCCAGATGACTTTGCTGAAGAGGCTGTATCCTCTGCAGCCTTGGCAGCAGTACCTTCAGTCGCGCCAGTGGCACCAGTCGCGCCAGTCGCACCTGAGGCTCCAGTGGCAGCAGCGCCACTGGTCCTGGCTAATCCTGATTCAGATGGATTCGCGGCTGACAGGCTGGAACCTGCAGTTCTTGCTGCAGCTGAGTCTGCATGTTCTGGACTGACCGAGGCGCGTGCAGAGTCTGTTCGTCCTGCACCTGCTGTGGTACGAATGTTACGGCTACGGGCGGTTCCTGCTTTTTCAGAGTGCTGTTCGCTTCTGGTACTAAGGCCATCAGATACGCCAAAAGATCCGTCAAAGCCGTAGTTTGGTGAGCGCATTGGACTGGTGCCAGGGCCTGGACCTGCGGTTTCCGCCTCCATCTGGAAGTTGGCAATGGTCTGGGTAACGCAGATCAGCGCAGCACCGAAGGCAGCCGGAGTGCTCTCAATGGAACCGCTGGCAACAGGGGCCACGTCGGAAAATAAGGAGCGCTTGCGGGCACGGGTATTAATCTCAGTAAGATATGGCTTGAGATAAGGGCCTACTGTGCCGCCAAGAATAATAGGGGTATCGCAGAGCATGGACAGATTATCAAGGATCATGCCCAGATACTTGAGGTAGCTTTGCAGTCTCTTTTCAGCCCTGATGTAGCGGGACTGCATGGATCTGTCGGTATAGGAAGGCCCCTCATAAATACAGGTAAAGAACTCATCGAGAGTCTCAAACTCATTACCCAGAAGAGCGCTTTCACAAAGGTATGGATCGACACAGCCATCCTTTCCGCAGTAGCAGCTGCGTCCCATAGGGATAAGAGTCATGTGGCCAACTTCACCGGAGCGGTTGTTCTTGCCCTGCATTAAAAAGCCGCTGGCCACAATGCCGCCGCCTACAGTGTGCGATAAAGACAGGTAGATGAAGTTGCGTTCCTTGGTAGCATAGGCCTCAGAAAGTGCACCGGAGTTAGAGTCATTGACCAGAATGATGCGGGCATTGAGGCAGCGGCCCAGAGCAGAGAAGTCTGCTTCCTGAAGACCAAGAATATGGGAGCGGCTGACCACATTGCCTGAAATAATACCCGGTACCGATACACCTACATATTCATTGAGCAGGTCTACCGATCCTGGCTGAGATTCAACAAAGTCACGGGCACGACGGGCTACCTCCATGAAGTATTCACGTGAGTAGCTGAAAGGGAAGCTCTGCTCTTCACTGGCAATCACATTGCACATGAAGTCCATGAGAACAAAGGTCAGGGTATGGTCAGTGATGTCTATACCAAGAGAATGGGTATAGTCTTTATTGAGGATGTACTTGGTAGGAGGCTTGCCTCCGGTGGAGGGAGCTTTGCCGCCAGGAACAATGATGCGGTTCTGGCGCAGCTGCTGGGTATAGCAGGTAACGGTCTGTAAGGTCAGGTTAAAGGTCTCTACCAGCATGGGATTGGTAACATAGCCGTAGAGCAGAATCATATTGCAAATCTTGTTTGCCGGGGTACGGTTCTCGTAGGACATCCCCCAGTTAATACCGTTGATTTGTTGGGTCAATTTGCTTCTCCTGTTTCCTGAACAATGTACCTTTTTATCTGACCGGAAAACTCTTAAATCATCACAAGCGAGTCCACCCCAAGCCCCACATCAGCAAGCCAGGCTGCCTGCCCGGCAAGGCAGCCTGCCCTGCCCTGGGCTGCGCAGCCCAAGGCAGCACCAGGCCAGCGCCGCAATGGCACGTGAGCCAGCTGCTGCGTCGCCGCGCATCCTGCACTCAAGCAGGGCCAGATAAGGTCTTGCAGGCACAATATGGCTGGTGTCCTGACTTCCGGCTGTAATCAGCCGGACCATGACCACCATGCAACTTGTCGAGGCGCCAAAAGCACCAGTGCCATCGGCATGACCAGCATCGTTAAGCTACCTGCATGAGTTGATGCAGGGCACAGCAGGCCTGAGCACAGGGATAAAAAACTGCCTGCGGCTTCAGGGACAGAGTGCTGCAGGCACTGTCACAGCGCAGCCTCTTTGCTGAGCTGGAGATTATGCTGTAGAGCCACTGGCATATCGTGGAGCCTGGGCATATGACCTGTTAAAGCAGTCAGCAGCGTGGTGCTGGCAGCTTCCCAGGACCATAAAGCAGGGCGGCCTTTGGGGCTGCGGTACGTGTGGAAGTGGCACGTGTGGATGCGTGCCTGAGCTTCAAGGCGTATGACTGTAGCGGCGTCTGTTGATGACAGGCACACCAGAACAGCATAAGTAGCCGTCATGGTTTCAGTGGCTGCAGCAATTGCTGTCACGCCACAGTGCGACTGTAAACTCAGTGGCATGGGGACAGCATCATTGGCCTGTACCTGAAGCATGTGAACAGAGCTGTGGGTGCAGCTCTGTCAGGGGTAATGTCCAGAGCAGTGTATGAAGGTACTCCGGAGTGTCACTTGCAGTATGTAGCGATCCCTGATGTCATGGGAGCTGATTCATTCCTGCCTCAGGGCGGCAAGGTAAATATAATATTCTTTAATGTCTGATAAGAGACTGAGCAGCAGGGACAGCTGCATCAAATGAAAAACTGTTTCTGTAAAAGATCCAGGGTCTGACCTGGCGGGCCGAAGCTCTCATGGGCGTGCATGCATGCACGCGAGCATTTATTCGTGTCACGGCTGATCTGCTGCTAAGGCAAATGACCACATGTAAGGACAGATGAGCACAAGGAGTTCAGCTAATAAATGCAGGATGCTCCTGTATGTTATGCCACAGACCGGTCGAATGCGGCCCGTCAGGCAGCATTGCTTTTAGCCTGGGCCGTGGCCTGGGCCTGTTGCTCAGACCATCAGCTCAGGCGGACGTCATCGAGCATAAGCTCAGTGTGTGACTGCCCAGCTGGCAGCATGGCCATTCTACGCATACTGAAGATACCGTAGCCTCCAGGTAAACAGATCCTGAAGATCGGCCTGGAGTTGAAGAGCAGGGCGGCATCAGCTTATAACCCATATCGTGCCTGCTAAGCCGCCTCGCCTGGTGCGGCAGTGCCTGGCACAGTAGTACAGATACAGGTGGCTGTTGATAATGAGCCCATGGTGCCATGGTCTGGCAGAGCACAGTGACCGCAATACGGTCGGTGCAGCCATATGAAAGCTCGGCAATGGCGCAAATGCGCGGCCTTGCTCTGGCATTATATGCTTTTTCCTTCCTTACGTACGTTACTTAACGTTAAATATTTGATTAAGCCGCCACGCGACAGTCATTGCCAGGGCCAATATCAAGCTCATAAATCGAGCAGAAACGCAGTATCAAAAATTGAAAAACGATGATCGAAAAAGACAGTCGTTAAACATCCAGCATGCACTTGATAATACCATATTTATCAGCTCTTACGCTGGGCAGACCACAGCTGCTCCCACACGCTGACCCTGAATCTGACAGGCATCCGTAGGTGAATTTCATACTTGTGCGTATTGTCTAATTACCGTTGAGCAACCTCTCCTCCAGACAGCCTTTCCATGACTTAATCAGATGACGCGCAGAGCACATGTCCATGGGATTATCGACACATAATCAGCCATGTGCCACCTCATGAAGCAATACTAAAGAGCGAATCAGCGTGCCAGCTGCTCCTTTGGCTGTCGCGCCAGCAATACCATGGCTCACCGTGACGAGAGCAGGGGCAGCGTATTGCTGGTAAAGGCAATGCCGAATGATAAAGGCAGGCAGGGCAGTGCAGGTCAAATCTGAGCAGGCCCAAAGGCGGCTGCCTGCAATGCAGAGGCATTACAAGCAGGCATGCGAGCCTGTATCAGCCACAGTAAGAGGCCTTGCATGCTGTGTGGCCAGACTGGCCAGATCTGACCTGCAGGCTGGAAAACTCTATTGCAGCCATGAACAGGGAATCTAAAGCTGGTTATGAGTTCCAGCATATGCCGTGAGTGGCGTGCAGTAACGTGCAGGAGTGTGAATGAACTGCCTCAGCGTGGCAAGGCGTGGTGAGTGTGCTGTGGCGAGGCTGGGTGCAGCGTGCTTTGGAAAGGCATTGCAAGGCATTGCATGCTGAGGGCGCCAGGGAATGGCATTTGTGCTTATGGACTGAAGAACCTGGCATCTGCCACAGGTTTAAGGCAAGCCACAAAACAGCGGAACTCAGAGGGGATGCGCCGGTTTTGGCAAATGGGCATTATGATGGCCACAGTGACGGATATCGATGGGGTGCGGAAAAAAGTTGTAAAAATCCTGATAAAAATCATAGTTACTACCTTTGACATCAGGAATGGCTTTTTCACGCGTAATAACGATGATCATTAATGTAAATAACATGTAAATATTTACCTATGTGACATTTTGGACTGGCAAAGGCCTTGCTTGCGCCATTTTCAGACGAAAAACAACATGGTCACACACACTGGCCATGGTACAGACGAAAAACGTTCCTGAAACAAACATCAACAATCACAAAGATTGTCCTTGCCTAAGCCATCTGCCCTTAGCATGCCATACCGCAGCTCGTGATCACAGCGTGTGGCCACATCCTGTGCCCACAGCCCATGACCTCCGTTGCCTTAAGCCACTCATCCAGCCACCAGAGCGGATGCCAGTGCAAGACCCACTGTAGCCAGCATGGCTCAGGCACATTGGTCTATGTCTCATGGCTTGCGGTAATAGCACAGTTGACCGGCAGCCTGTCATCAGTTGACTGAGGCTGAGATCTGAATTGCAGACAGCATCCAGAAGCCAGCTGCATGGCCTAAGTCATGAGCATAAGACCATATTCATGGCCATGGTATGAGCAGACCACAATCATGGCAGCATACCAAAGGTTGAGTGCTGCAGCTGCTGGAGCTACGGCCGCATCATATGCTGCTATGGCCATGGACTTTATAGGCGGGCGCGCAATCAGCTTGCTGGCCAGGCTCGCAATAAGCCCGATGAGCAGGCGCGCAATCAGCCCGATGGGATACGCCCCCAAAGCCATACGGGAGAGAGGCAGGTGTCAGATGAAATACGGCACGACTGCAGTCCTGTGGTGGCACGATTGCAGGCAGCAGCGGCATGACTTAATGCCAGTTGTGATATGACTGCAGGCCGTGGCGGCATGACAGCAATAACCGTAGGAATGGGCAGGCTGTTATGGCTGAAAGAGTGAGGTTGATGATGTTTCCGGGATGCTTCTTATCAGAAGTGGAGAGAAAGACAAATGGCACTTTACGTAAATACGAACGTCAGCTCACTCAACGGACAAAGGAAGCTGATGAATGCCACTAACAGCCTGAATGTCTCCTACCAGAGACTGTCTTCCGGCCTGCGCATCAACTCTGCAAAGGATGATGCAGCCGGTCTGCAGATATCTGATCGCCTGACCTCACAAATCAACGGCCTCAATCAGGGCAACCGTAACACCAATGACGGCATCGCCCTTGCCCAGACCATTGAAGGTGCCCTGGACGAAACCACTAACATGCTCCAGCGCATCCGCGTGCTGGCAGTTCAGTCAGCAAACGGCACCAACTCTGAGAATGACCGTAAAGCCCTCCAGGAGGAGGTCACTCAGCTCTCCCAGGAAATCACCCGTATTGCCAATCAGACTACTTTTGCCGGTCAGACTGTATTGCAGGGTAAAGCTAAGGGCATGATTCCTCAAAACGGTACGCTGACCTTTCAGGTAGGCGCTAATGCCGGCAATACCCTTGCATTAAACTGGGCATCAGCGTTTACATTAAGTGGCATCGCTTCACAGGCGGGTATTACTCAAGCGGCAAACCAGAAAGATGGCACTAAAGGCCTGGTAGAGGACGGCCCTAATAACGGCAAGTTTATTCGTTTCGGTGTTTCTAAAGCTGACATGGCCACGAAGACACTTGCAAATATTGACTCACTTATACAGGTTGTTGATTCCAAAAGAGCTGAGCTTGGTGCTTTACAAAATAGAATGGAAAGTACTATTAGAAATCAGGCAAATATCTCGGAAAATCAGTCCGATGCCCGCAGCCGCATAAGGGACACAGACTTTGCCGCTGAGACTGCCGCTCTCACCCAGAACAACATTATTCAGCAGTCCTCTCAGACCGTGCTGGCCCAGGCTAACCAGCGTCCGGTTATAGCCCTTGCGCTGCTGGGACGCTGATACAGGCATAACAGTCTCATCATTCTTCTCTCATGTCTTAAAGGCGGGGCAACCCGCCTTTTTTGCGTCCGCACTTTGCCATGAGGAGGAGGAGTAGAGGTTGACGTTGAGTCTGACCAGATTCCATGAGACTCAGGTCGACAACAGCAGGGGAAAAGCATTTAGATTAACGCGCGAATTTCAATGCATGTATTGATGATTCAACGCTGAAATTGAGTGCTTGCTGAAGCGATTTCTGCCGTTTGCGGCAATTTGTGCCGTAATGTAAGTATGGCAGTTGTCAAATTGATGACGTAAGAAGTTTGATTTGCCTGTAAATGCCTTAAACATCGTGTTTATGAACGATTTGCGTGGTAAGTAAAGACCAATATCCGGGAGGCAGTGGCTTGAGCCTTAATTCTTAGAGAAGCGCATAAATAAGACATTTTAGCTGCAGCTGCGGGTAATAGAGATGCACTCAGGGGTATGCTCGTTTTTGAGTGGAGAGATATCTCGCTTGATGGTGGCATGCATCGTCATATTAATCAGTATTAACCTGTATTACAGGCGGTTTTCTTGAAGCAGACCAGTTCGTTTGTGCGTGCTATGACGCATCTATATCGTGTTCTTGTGCGTAAAATATCATATGCACTGTCTAAAATATGACACTTTGGCAAAGAGCTTGCTGATGGCTGATTAACAAAAGATACTGTCCTGGAGCTGTCCGGGCATGACCTGAGGAGCGTATGTATTTGCTCTCAGGTATGAGAGAAATCAGAAAACATAATGATTTAGAGAGAGAGTAGAATATGGCACTTTACGTAAATACGAACGTCAGTTCCATTAATGCACAGCGCAAATTAAGCAATGCAACCCTTAATCTGAACGTCTCCTATCAGCGCCTTTCCTCAGGTCTGAGAATCAATTCTGCCAAGGATGACGCCGCAGGTCTGCAGATTTCCGACCGTTTAACAACTCAGATTAATGGCTTAAATCAGGGTAACCGCAACACCAACGACGGTATCGCCCTGGCCCAGACCATTGAAGGTGCTCTGGACGAAACCACCAACATGCTGCAGCGTATCCGTGTACTGGCCGTACAGTCTGCCAACGGTACCAACTCTGCTGCAGACCGTAAGGCACTTCAGGAAGAAGTCACTCAGCTGTCTGCTGAAATTTCCCGTATTGCCAAGCAGACCACTTTTGCCGGACAGGTTGTTCTTGACGGCGCAAAGGCAGGTCTTATTCCAGATGATGGTAAGCTGGTATTCCAGGTAGGTGCTAATGCTGGAAATACTCTGTCACTTCAGTGGTCACAGGCATTCCATTTAAGTGGCATTCTCACCCAGGCTAATGTTAAGGCTGAAGTTAAATCTGGCTTTACCAAGGTAGGTAATGGTGATAACTCCATAAGATTTACCATTTCAACTGCCTCTCGTGCTACTTATGTTCTCGAAAACATTGATAAGCTGATTCAGGCTGTAGACTCCAAGCGCGCTAACCTTGGTGCTCTCCAAAATCGAATGGAAAGCACTATCCGTAACCAGGCTAATATTTCTGAGAATCAGTCCGATGCCCGTAGCCGCATAAGAGACACAGACTTCGCCTCTGAGACTGCAGCTCTGACCCAGAACAACATCATTCAGCAGGCTTCCCAGTCTGTGCTTGCCCAGGCTAACCAGCGTCCAACCATTGCTCTGAGCCTGTTAGGCAGATAAATACAGCAAATTGTTTCTTTTCTCTCATTATCAATAAGGCGGGATAACCCGCCTTTTTGTGCTCTGTACATATCGAAATATATAAATAATGTTTTCTGGATGCAGGAAGTTAACATTTGCATTCTCGTCGGTATTGCCGTACCCATGAACTGTCATAATGAAGCGGGTGTTCCTGGGCAGGAGTGAAGACTGCTATGCGCTGTATGATCATCCAATCAAAGGCACAAAGCTGTGCATTGCACTGCGCTGCACTGTACTGCTGGCCCCTGAAACAAGAAAGCCCGGAAATCCGGGCTCTATAAG
>NZ_JALKIK010000067.1:0-15423 GCF_023050955.1 Anaerobiospirillum sp. NML120511 | reverse complement strand
AAGTCCACGACTTTGACCGTCCTCCCATTTAGCTATCAAGTCGATTATTAAAGACTTTTTCATATAGTTTGCCACTGATCTGACTTTAGGTATGAGTTTATGACAAAGTATAAATATCATAAAGTGCTTTTTGTGTGAGTCAGATCACCATATCTGCATGGTATGAAATGGAAAAAACCCCGTAAATAAAGTAAATATTGCAGAATTGTAGTTATATTATGACAAACTATAAATATAATGACAAACTATAAATAATTTTTGTGACAATCTTTAAATATCATGTACAGGCTAAGGGCCTTTTGTTTTGTATTTTGCAAAGTAATTTGTCTGCGTGGCACTAAGTCAAGGCAAGGCCTCCTTGCGATTTCCAAAATATAAAAGGCAGTACCTCCGCTTTCTGGAAGTACTGCCTTTTTCCTTTTAGCAATCATTCACAGCAGATTATTACTGCTTTACATAAGATTATGGTGACCAAATCTCAATCATACAGATTCATGGACAAATACTGCAGTTTGATAACTGCTGCGCAGTAGTCGGGCTCATGATGATAAGGTTCCCGTCTTAGTTGTACTCACTTGCCGGTAACAGCAGGGAGGATGGGCCGTCGTCTGCAACCGGAGTCAAGACTGGATCTTCCTCGATAATGTAGGCACCGCCATTCTGCTTGTTCTCAACTGGTGGTACATAGGAAGAGTTGCGCTGTGGACGTTGGTAAGAGGCGCTGTTGCCCTTCTGTGGGGTTACATTGATTGGGCCCTCGTGCTCACCGGAGTTGCCCTGGTAAATATTGTCGTCAATATAGTCAAAGATGTGATAGACCTTGCGTACGCCATCGATGCCCAGAACGGTATTGATAGCGCGCTTGCTCTCATCCTTGTTAACAATGCCCATAAGGAATACGTTACCGTTCTCGGTTACTACCTTGAAGCGGTTGGAATTGATGTCCTTACCAAGAAGCAGCTTGGCCTTGACCTTGGAGGTAATGTAGGAGTCGCTGGAAACTACACGGGCTGATACCGGCTTTTGCAGGGTAGCGTAGTTGTAAACCTTGCGTACATGCTCAAGTCCCTCAATCTTCTTTACTACCCATTTAATGTAGTCACGGTTGATAGTCTGGCCTGTGATCAGAACGTTGCCGTTAAATGCAGTTACAGAGATTCTCAGATCCTCAGGCTTGGAGAGCAGAGAATTAGACTTGATTAAGCGATATGACTGCTGCTCGATACCCTCATCATAGGCCATATTGTAAAGAGAGCGGTTGTCCTGATGGACTGCAGCTGCACCACCGGCTCCGGCTGCACCTGCAATAGCGAGCGCACATCCGTTAAGAACAAAAGGCATTACCAGACAGCAGGCGCCAACTGCGGCCCACTTCTTCAGGCCTTTTACGGCTGCTGCCTGCTTTTCTGTTGCGGTGTTATGCATCTGAGATCTCCTCATTATCAAATCTGGCGCATATCAAAAATTTTACAGGTCCATTATCCCTGACCGTATGACGGTAGTGCAGTCAACACTCGAGCCGACACTGACTGACGCAGTCTGACGCTGCTACAGTCAGCAATCGAGCCGACACTGTCTGACGCTGTTGCAGTCAGCACTTGAGCTGATACTGTCTGACTGTTTTCAGGATTTACAGAGAGGTACCTGATACTGCCTGGTTACGGATATACCCGTGCCATAGCTGAGCTCAAACCGTAGTGATGGTCTGCAGCCTCAGGCAGAATAATACTCCAATAATGGCGCTGAATGACATTTTTCCTGACGGCTCGCCGCCATATCCACTGTCATGGTGCTGCTGCATACGCACTTTACGTGCGCCCGCACAGTCAGCATCAGACATATACCGTGCTCACTTACCGCCTTGCCTATGCAATGGCATTAGCCATGGCAAAAACACGATCATGGCGTGGTAAAGAATGGCAGAGCCTGCTCAGAAATGCCGGAAAGCCTGTTAGCTGCATCGGTCTGCACACCGGATTTGCGCAGCCATCTGGCTTTCCAGCTGCCGACAGAGTTGTGGTGCCTGCCACCTTAAGTTCGGCTACATGCAGGCTCTGTCGACACTTATCAAACAGACGCTTAATAACCATACCCTGATGCAGCTTACTGAGCACCAGATAATCAGGCCATGTCTCAGGCATTCAGCACATTCCTGAGAGCAAACTGCAGCAATAGCAGGTACAGTCATGTCGTAAGTTAACACTGTGAGCTTAGGAAAAGGACAGGTATAACAAGATTGGGCTGTACTGACACAAAATGCACCACCATATTGCCTCCAACGGGCACTTCCTGCCTTTAGCATTCCACGCGCCGTCTCCTCCCCGAGCCGTATCCCCACCACCCCTCACCTGCCTGCGATTTCATCTTGCACAACACCAAAGTATTGCTGACTTAGCCAGACCAGACTTGCTGCGATTTTGGGGCAAAAAACGACGTTACCAGTAACATAAAATTTGCCCCAGAATTACTGTTTCTATCAAAAGCCACTCAGTTTTTCTAATAGCTGCTCCCCATCAGCCCTCCTCCAGGCTTCATCCCTCATCAGGATTATTTATGAGCTCCTGCCATGCGCGGCAGAATAGGGAGATTACTGTACAGATAATGCGTCTCCCCTGGATAGCTACGGAGAGTGCCTACAGATCTCACAGCATGTACAGCTGTGCAGGTCCCGGCCGCAATAACAGCACGAAAGTCATTGAGCAGTCCCTGCTACTCCTCGTAGCTCTATGAAGCTGCTACAGGCTCTAATGGCTTCCAAAGAAGCAATTTATTCCTGTAGAGCCGCAGCATCCCCAAGCGCCCGCACAGAGCCGTATTTGATACCTTAGCGTAGTGATATGGTTCGCCAACAGTGAAAGGATGGGGATGGGGGATGGGGGATGGGACGTGATGCGATGCTATGCGATGCTACGGAGCATCATACTGCCTGATGGATGATTCATGGCGCCTGTAAATAATGTACCAAAGTGCCTTTACCTACGAGACATCCCTTGTACAGGTGTCAGACACTACCAGGCCAGGGACGCAGGGATCAACAGCGGTAACCATGATGGGCAAGTGCGCCTGGCAGCAAATCAGCCTCCCCCATGACCGTACTTACAGGACTGTTGATCATACTGTCGAGCTGCTCATTACGGTTAATGCAGGCGGATCTCATGGAATTGCGCAGGATGGTGGGGATCGGATAAAGCAGGGGCGGCGGGGGACTGTAGGAAATGCCGCAGGATTGTTCGGCAGGAAAGCGAAAATGGCAGATGCGTGCTTCCAGCACATATACTTCAGCTTACAGTATATGTAAATGTTACAACTGTGTTACTTAAAGGCGGCGAAAGCTCTGAATAAATACCTCAGGCAGACTGCAAGCTCTGACAATACATCAAGATCTGTAACAGAAAATGGACGGAGTAAATCAGTCAGATTGAGATTTGGAACTGAATAAAGGATACAAAATACAGGGCAGGGGAAGAAATGGGAAAAGACTGCAGTTTCAGAGTGAAAAAGTGGCCAGTTTACGGGCCCGAATATAAAAAACCCCCGAGTTCATCAGAACTCAGGGGGTAACAATCAAACAAACATAAGGAGTAGCTTCATTATACAAAATAGCCGCTCCTTTGCAAGCATTTTTTTAGAAATTTTGAAAAATTTTGAAAAAAGATTCTATCTGTGCTGAATGCAGGACAAAAGTTCCGAGATTTTGATAAATAAGCCAATGATGACGTTTATCAGTTCTTAAATACAAATAGACTCAGTGCAATATTTGCACTGTTTTAGCTCAATACTTTGGGATCGTGATCACTAGTTTTGCTGTATCTAGTGAAGTAATTTTTCAGAATTTTTACACAAGGTGCCCAAAAGTGAAAATTTCCTAATTTTCTGATCACCATAATCTGGATAATCCTTAACAGATGAAATGTTCATGACCCTGTCCATTTGCCAGCTCAAAATCTCCGATTTTTTTAGAAAAAATAGCTTATCCCCGGTAACATAAATAATGTGATACAGATCACATAACCACCCATAGATCTTTATTAACAACCTCTGCCAGCCATGGGTGGCGCCATGTAAAAGCAATGTAAAAAGTCAGAAATTACCCATAAACTTTCACGAGCTTTGTCGGTATATTCTGCTACTTTTCCAGGACTTTTGGATGAAAAAAAATGGCACATGGCATTCATTTCATGAAAACCCCAAAACCCCGTCAGCACGGGCTTCACTATGAATTATTGACAGGATGTTTTAATTTTAGTTCACACATAAAGGTACTTTTTGTATTTCAGCATGCTCAGCCCCCCTTAAGGCCAGTGTCCTGATCCTATGTATTTTTTTGCCCCTGCTCTCTGAAACATAAAAGTGCATAAGCCCTGTACTTCCCTGACCAAAATATATTTTTGCACCGCATCAGTTACCTGTAATGTCACCTCCACAGACTTCCCTGAAAGCCACGCTCACGTACCGCTCTCTTACCAGGCACATGCGGACAAGGGATCAGGCTGTACCTGCAGGCCCGGTTATGTAAGTGCCTGTCCCCAACCCAGCCCTCCTTGATGACTTCCTGCCCCCAGTCATGCCATTCTCTATTCAAATCCTGTAAGCAGCTGACCTTAAGCTCTACATTAATGAGAATGCAGCGCACGCTCCTGAATCATTTACCTGTTTTCGCCAAAGCACAGACCGTTGCTATTCGGAGTGGCGCCCCCAGCTCGCCTGTCCATGGTCTTTAAGCAAGACGCTTTCTTTAAGGTACTACCTTTACCTGGATTCTCATTGCACAGACTTAAGTCCACCGTAAGCTCTTAAACCATGACTACCATACTGTACTGCTCCCTACCACCTGCCTCCTGTCCTGACACTGAACCTCTGTATACAGGAGGGCCAAGCAGAAAGGTTAGTCAGAAGCACCGTCTGTCTGTCTGCTGCCACTGGACCATCAGAACCATTTCATGAAGCTCAGGAGATTACTCAGGCAGTAACTACCAACATGGCGGCTACCCGATATAACTTCAGCCGCCACCTCCTGTACTTCTCAGCAACGCCTGTACACATTGAAGTAATACGCCCACGTGACATCTACGCACACGTGACATCTCTGCCGCCGCTACTTCCTGCCTTCCACATCAACGACTGTCTACATCCACTTAAGGAAGCTTGCTTATGCCAGTGGCTCCCTCCAGATACGTGAGGACCCTGCCTGGCTCGCAATGGCGGCTACCCGATATATCTTCAGCCGTCACCTCCTGTACTTCTCAGCAACGCCTGTACACATTGAAGTAATACGCCCACGTGACATCTACGCACACGTGACATCTCTGCCGCCGCCACTTCCTGCCTTACACATCAACGACTGTCTACATCCACGTAAGGAAGCCTGATTATGCCAGTGGCTCCCTCCAGTTACGTGAGGACCATGCCTGGCTTGCATTTGCTTGTGCTGGACTCACCCTCCAAGACCACAGTCATATGCAGACAAACGTGGAGAATGAGTAGTCACCATAAGCATTGGTGTCTATTCACTATCTTTAATCAAGGCAACTGTATGCTCATCATGTACCCGATACTGATAATCACAGCTGAGCAAGTAAACACGTACATCTTCCGCTCATTACAGGCCCGAATAAAAACGAAAGACGTCAGTATGCTTAACCATGGCAACATTCCCGCTATCTACAGGCAATTTACAGTTCCGCTCTGTCTACTGTCACTTGCTTCTTTGTTTTACAAAGGATTATTCAGGACAACATAATGATGCTTTGCTGTGCCTGACAAAAGGCCTCTATCTCATGTTTAACTACGGGCTCTTGATGACAGTGACCCAACCATGGCCAAGGCGCCCGTCCCTGTATCAGCCGTGACGAAGGACTAAAGTCATTAGACAGGTAGCAGCTGCTTACTGGTACTTTCTCCTGGCAAAAGCTGGGACATTATCTGTACCTTGCTCTTTGCCGCCTTAATTATCTGTACCCTGGTCTGTGCCGTCTCAATTATCTGTACCATAGGCTGTCACTACACTGTCTGGCGTCAGGCCCTTGATGATGTCTAACCATGGATTATGTCTTTACCTCATACCTGTACGACTGAGTCACTTCCATTGTGCTCCGATAGAGGCGTAAAACCCCCGCCTCATCGAATTCATCACCAGGTTGCAGCAACCATTCTTCTCCACCGGCAAGCCAGTACAAGCTTATACATGCCCTGATCCAGGATGACAGTCATGTGCTCTGTATCAGGATGAAGGTGTCAGATCCAGGATAATAAAGGGGCAAATAATTGCCTGGTCCAAAGGTACTGATATCCACTAAGGTCGGCACTAATCCGGAAGTGCCAGCCTGACACCCTGACCATTACAGCTGACTTCCATTCAGCCCATGCCTGAGCACAGTGCCAGACAGGCATCCTAACCACTGCAGCTGACATACTTTCAGTACCGCCTGAGCACTGGGCCATGCCCCGCTTCATAATCATTACAGCCGACCTCCCTTCAGTCCATGCCTGAGCCAGCGTAATGCCCTGCTTCTTTTAATCCATGCTGTTGCTGACCATACAGCCTGGGACAGACCCGGCCGCTGGCTAAATGGGGCTGACCAGCTGTCGAGGCCCGAGCTCTTATCCATTATCAATCTCGGCAAGAGCCGTCTCCTTATTCTCAACTCGTGCTTAAACCATAGGCGAGAGTCCGGCTCTGACGACAGAAATTGCAGGCAGCAGATGTCTGCTGCCTGTCTTTATGTCTGCATGTACTCAATTCTGTCTTTCCTTATGGTGTTTGTTGAGCACGCCAGTATGCCCTGCATTTCTGCTCGCTGCATGGGGCAGGACGTAAGCACTGTCCGTTTAAGTGAAGCGGCTATGAAAGGGTCGCAGCATGATCATTCTTGGGGCTTTATTTATGATGCCCGAGTGCACCAGCACAGCTGCCTAAACTGTAAGAAATGGGGGCTAATCTGGTGTTTGCTGAGAGTTTGCCAAGTCTGGTTCTTCTGACATTTATTGTTTGCTGTGTGAAGGTACTGGTTCAATTTGTAGGTGCAAAGGCATGAGGTTTATTGCTCCAGCTGCAGTTGATATTAGCCATGTCCTTGACCTGTGCAATTGCTTGTAAACCTGCCTGGTGAATGTTCCAAATTAGAGCGTTTTTGCACCAGTTCTTTGCAGCCTGCCTGAGTTTCCGCATAAACAACGGCAATACAGCCACTGTATGCTCTGCACCATGTCTATGTCCCAAATGCTCCTTTTGAGTGATTTGTGATCTTTGCCACAAAAAATTTTTGCCTGTTTTTAACTCACAAATAGCTATATTTTGTATGTAAATCACTTTCATGCGTAATTTATTTAAAAATGTTCAACATCACATTACCATCGAAACAATTTGATATTTCATAGATACCGACTATTGTATTTCAGCCATATTTTGATGATGTAAATGCAAAGTAAACAAGAGCTTATCGGGATCTTAATAATCAGGAACGATTTTTTGCGTGCTCTGTGTACAGTGAAAAATCCCCAGTCAGTTGCAAGTTTTTATCATTTTTAGCGCATGAATGATCTCTGGCAAGAAGAAAATCTTTGCAGCTGCGATGTCATAAAAACCATTTTTTCACTTAATATTTTCCCTGTCCCAGAACAGCGATTTATCAATGCTCCAGGCGACACTTACATACAAGTCCCGTGCAGAACCAGCCACGGGAATGCGGTTACGCTACTGTCTTCAGTAACCGCTGTGAGCATCAGTGCATCACACAGTTCCTCTGATGACTCACTTCAGAAAAACCCTTGTCTGACTCTTTTTCCATCGGACCCCCTGTCCGATTTGAGCCTGACCATATATGTGTCACCCCCATCCCCAGGGCACCCTCCCGGCACATGAGACCAGGCCTGCCTACCGGCAGACAAGGCACCTGCAACCAGCAGGGCCGCTGTGAATTAATCAGACCAGTAATCAACTCAGCCTCCTGATTTTGGGTTAATACACACAACATAAGGCTGAACATTCTTAACAGACGTTTACCAGGTTTTCTGCCTGATACCTTCTAATCAGCAGTCTGTTTATAAGAGGTCAGAACTCCATGGCGCCACACACCGCCAGGATATACCTCAGGATCTGCAAGACCTGCTCTTAAATACAGAGCCATGGTCTGTACAGGGCGGAGATCAGCCGCACCTGCAAAAGGTATCACAGCTGTAACGCCAACCGGATTTCACAGCATCCAAGGACATCATAATGCGCGCCACTTCCTGCAGCACCGCCATCACTGTATCTTCTTCATCCTCCCGCACCGCCCGTAAAGGCCTGTCGGCCGCCCTGGGCCGCACCTTAACAGCAATTGCTGTTGGTGCCGCTGCCTTATTTGCCTCCCCTGCTTCCATGGCAGACATGAGCAATGAAACTCTCGTGGTGTCCTTTGCTGTAGCCCCTCCTTTTGTAACTCTGCGCAACAGCATGAACCAGCCAGAAGGCGTTGACGTAGCCCTGGTCAAGGAGCTGCAGCGCCGTGCCGGTTTCAAGACCGAAAGTGGTCAGTATGACATCACCTCCTTTAACACCATGATGGAGCTCGGCATGTCAGGTCAGGCTGATATTGTTGCCGGCGCTATCACTGCCAACAAGGAGCGCGCCAAGTACTACTCTGTAAGCGAGCCTTATGTTTACAACAGCGCCGTAATCGTAACCCGCAAGGGCGAAAAGGTACGCAGCCTTGATGATCTCAATGGCCGTATCATGGCTGTTCAGAGCGGCTCCAATATGACAGGCCTCATTGGCAACCGTAATATCCGCCTGTTTGAAACCCCATCCAACTTCATGATCTTCTACGCCGTATCCCGTGGCCTTGCTGATGCCCTGGTTATCGACGAGATTATCGCCCGCGAATACATTGCTATCTGGCCTGATGCCAATCTGCAGGTAGCAGCTACACTGCCAGGCTCAGAGGGCGGTATCGCTCTGTTCTTCAAGAAGGACAGCCCAAATTCTGAAAGACTGCAGCGTATCTACAACCAGATGATGGCCGACGGCACTGTAGATCGTATTGTGCGCAAGGAACTCAAGAACTTCTTTGACAGCCAGAGCGCTTACGCTCACGAAAGACAGAACAGCAAAGCCCGCAGCATCTCCATGCATGCCGCTCCAGCCAACTAAAAGCTGACAGCAGCAGTAACAGGCAGCAAGGCCGACAGACAGTGACTGTCAGGCCCGGCTGCATGGCATGCATGGCATCATGATGACCATATACCTTTTCTAAAAACTCAGTCCAGGCTTATGCCTGGATTTTCAGGCGGTGTTCTTCCGGATACCGCTTTTCTTTTTGTCCCCGCCGCACCAGTACAGTCCTGCCTGTAAAGACTGTCCAGCCCTCCCAGCTGCGCTATCTCGATCAGCTGCACTTTCTGACCTGCTCCGATCTGTTCCGCTCTGCTCTGATCTGCTCTAACCAGCTTACCATCACGCTCATCACCGGACAGATCTGCCATTGAACCCTGCCCTGTCCTTACTGTCCAGCTCACCCACGCACCGCTCTCTGTCTAAGTGTCATTACCCCCAGTCAAGGCTAGTTACTTGCAGCTTACATCAAAGAACAACAAGTGTGCTGTCTTTAAGTGTTCTCATTTCTGGCAGCCTGCTTTGCAGGCAGGCACACGAATGCTCTCCTCCTTTATTGCCAGCCCCTTGCCTTACAAAACACTCAATGGTCCAAAATGCTCAGCCATAGCAAGCAATGATGCTATGTCCTGCCTGTGCAAATATGCATGAGCCTACCTTGCAGCCCTGTGCCCCTGTTAGCTGACTGCCCATACGCTGCAGACCTTGCTCTGGCTCGAAGACCGGTCTGACCTTGCCTGACTGCACTTCTGAGCACTGACTGACCGTTCCCCGCAGTCCCATGCACTTGCTAACCGGATGACCTGCCCCACAGACCATCATGGCTAACCGGCTGACCTTTCCCCGCAGGCTCGTGCACTGGCTCAATGGTTGGGCAGACATTGCATGCATGCCTGTCTTCCAGGCTGGCCTTACCTGCATTTTGAACCTGTGGACAAATCAGTCCCAAAATCCAGCAGTCATGGGGCTAATTGAGGTCCACCTGCGCAGCTGTATGCCTTACTCATGGCAAAACGGAGCAGCCCCGACAGTCAAATCCAGGGACACTCTCACATTACAGGCCGGCTCTCATAGTCAGCCCCTCAGAGTAACTGGCGGAACAGAAGATCATTATTCTTTGTCTTGTAAGGTTGCTGTGGCAGTGCGGCTGTAATATCAGCATGAGCCCCCGGCTGTGTATCCCTTCTCAGATAATATCCTGACTGCTGCTAACAGGTCATGGCTTTTCCTCAGGCAGCTGCCCGGCAAAATAAGCTCATATGCAGCTGCAGCAAATGCTACTGTTACAATTTTATAAAGAATTTGTGATTGCCAGAAGAGATATGACAGTCCTTTCAGCATTATCTGTGCTCAAATTTTGAGTGGGAAAATTATTGAGTGATTGGATGTACGCACGTGCACCAGACTGGCAACCGGCCATAGAATCACATTAGATAATATTTTGTAAAGTGTGTCTGTGCATATTGCACAAGTTCTACAAAGTGCTGAACTTACACACAGTGTCACGCCATGGTAAAAGAAATTGTACAGACACCAGAATAATATAATAACCATAACACTTTACAGACTTCTTTGGCATAACAGTAGACAATGCACAATCACTGATGTAATGCCTCCTTCTGCTCAATTATGGTAACTAAAACAATTTATAAGATATTTCCTGATTACCACATATCACAGGCTCACTTGCCTTTATGAGGAGGAGGAGGAGGAGCTGTTTGCGAAAGTAAAGCGCCATGCCGAAGTAAGCTCAAGGCCTCAGGCTATGTCTGACATAGGGCATAATGAGGCAAGATGAGATTATTTGAGTTGAGGTTAGCCGGGGTGTGTGAAGATGAACATTGATTAGATGAAATATGGAGAGTACGAAAGATAAGAGAATGGGGAGCACAGTGCAGTAGAGATAAGGAAAGAACAGGAACGAAAGGAACGGAAGGGCAGGAAGAAAAACGAAGAGGAGACCGGACAGGCCTGGGGTAGAGCAATTAACTGAAGGCACCGGGCCTGCAGATGCAGATTCTGCGGCAGCGGCAGGCACAGGGCATCATATAAATGCCGATTGCCGTGCTGAGGATAGAGTCAGGATTGTAGCGGCCATGCCGCAACAGTTCAGGCGCCTCAAGGCTATGCAGCCATCCGGCTCCTGAAATGAGCGGCAATTTTATGGGATAAGAGTAATTGTTACGGGTAAATCCCGGGGTAAGGGAACTGTCCTGCATCCATAATTGCCTGCTAAATCAATGTCGTCACTGACAAGAGGCCTGGATAAGGACTTTTTGACCATGAGCTGCAGTGGCTGTTCAGACAGCAAAGTGAACATGACATCAGGCTCAGCAAGGGGATCCAAAAGTCTGCCGGTTTTTATACAGAGAATCATGCACTTTTACCGGTCATAGATATTTTTTCATACCACGATTATGCCCTGTTTTGATGCGCCACAAAGACGATTGATCATAAAATGACTTGTAATAGGGACTTTGCACTGTTACATACAGAAGCGTTTGTTAAATCTATGTTAAGAAACGGCCTGCACATGCCTTTTCATCAGGTTTTATCGACATAAATTTATATGTAAACTCCTGGATAATGCTTAATATCACCTCTCAGGCCGTGCGTTTCACTGAGATTATAGTCACATTTTAAACATTTATATGATCTTATTTTGTATGTATATTTGATTCATGCGTAATTTGTGGAAAAATATTATGGCATGGTAAGCCTGCCCTGACTGACGCTGATTTCATCCTGCCTAGATATAACATTTTTATTATGGCCATGACAATGTAAATACACTGTAAATAAGATTGGATAAGGGCTTTTTGCCCATGACTGACCGGACTGTGTAAACGTATTCTCAAACTGACAGGGGCTACCGAACGTCCTGGTTGTGGTCCGGAGCAGCCACTTTTTGGAGAGGGTACGGGAAAAAATCCTGGCTGTGATGTTACTGGAACCATTATTTTTCAGTAATATTCACTGCATAGCACGGCTGCTGACTCAGGCAGCCGCAACGGTATCAGCTTTGTCAGCGAACATGATGCAAATGAAAGACACTTGCAGATAAGTCAATAACAAGCTGTTACCAGGAACATAATAAGGACTGTCCGGACCGCATCTGTTCTTAATCATTGCAGTATCGACCTTATAACCAGTGCCTGAAGAGCACTGAGCCCCGCCCCGGTAAAGAGGGCAGAACAAGCGGACATCATAAGGTGTGTTCTTACATAATCAGCTTCCGTACCGTCCTGAAACACAGTAAGCCATTAAACAGACATAGCGCTCAGGCTGCACACGCCAGCTGGCGCCCCGGCACAGGCCATCATGCTAAGGCCATAAGGAACAGGCCGTCTGCTCCATGATATCAGGCTCAGCCCATAGACTCATGACATCAGACACAGGCCATCATGCCCAGTCCATCAGGCTCATGACATCAGCCCCTCTGACCTGGTAACTGCCGAAGAATTATTTATCAATCAGACAAACATACAAACGAACAACACTTTCGCAGACGTATGGTCTTTTCACACAGACATAATGAGGGCATACGACCTCACCCAGTCAGGATTATGCGTCTGAGCAGCGTTTAGTGAATTAATCAGACAGCCCCCATGCCCATGCGTAAGCCAACCAGCTGTGGAGCGGACCGGGAACCCATCGGGCAACCGCGCCTGCGCTTGAAGCCGCATTAAAGTCATCAGCTGATGCACAGCTCAGGGAGCCAAACGACATCAACCGGATTTCGTATATCCAAGGACACGATCATGCGCAACTTTTTTTCTTGCCTTTCTAACTCTGTCTCTGGCCAGGACCAGGAGCGCAACCATGCCCGCTCAGCCAGCATGAGCTCTCGCCTGATGCGCCCGGTATGTGCCTTTGCTCTTGGTGCAACAGCCATGTTTGCTGCTCCGTCAGCTCTGTCCGGTGAACTGAGCAATCAAACCCTGTCAGTGTCCTTTGCTGTGGCCCCACCATTTGTCACCTTAAAGAAGAATGTCAAAACTCCTGAAGGTGTGGACGTATCCCTGGTCAAGGAGCTGCAGCGTCGTACCGGCTTCAGACTTGATGCTGACGGCTTCGACCTGACCAGCTTCACCTCCATGATGGAACTGGGCCGTTCCGGTCATTCTGATATCGTTGCCGGTGCTATCAGCGCTACCCCTGAGCGCGCCAAGTACTATCTCATCAGCAAGCCATATGTCTACAACAGCGCTGTTATCGTAAGCCGTCAAGGTGATAATATTGAGGATCTGGACGCCATGTCCGGCCGCACCCTGGCTGTTCAGACCGGATCCAACATGGGAGCCATGATTGGCAACCGCGCCATCAATACCTATGAGGCTCCAACCAATTTCATGGTTTTCTACGCCGTATCCCGTGGCCTTGCTGACGCCCTGATAGTAGATGAAATCATCGCCCGCGAATACCTGGCTATATGGCCGGAGGCCAATCTCCAGGTTTCAGGTCACATCGATGGCAGCGAAAGCGGTATTGCCCTGTTCTTCAAGAAAGACAGCCCACGCTCTGAGGTGCTTTACAAAACTTTCAATGAAATGATTGATGACGGCACTGTTGCCCGCATTGTCCGTGATGAACTGCACAACTACTTTGAGGCCGAGGAAGGTCACGAGGCTGAGCAGCACGCTCACGGTGCCGGCCCTAAGCTGTCCATGTCTAACTGATAAAGAATACCTTTTCTAAAAACTCTGTCCGGAGGCATCCGGATGTTTCAGGCGGCATTCTCCCGGATGCCGCTTTTCTTTTTCCTTTCCCCCGCACCTGACCGACCAGCCCCACCCGCCCCACGACCACCAGTGCAAGCCTTACCCCGGCAATTCACGCTCGCCCTACGTCTACCAGAGCCCGCCTTACCCCAGTAACTCACGCCAGCTGCGCATAATGCCAGCTATCCCCGATCCAGTCGCACAATCAGCTCAAACTCCACTGCAGCGCCCGCTCAGCTGCAGCCAGCATAATCACAGCCCGACCAGCCGGCCATGGCAAATACGCTGCCCCGTCCCTGTGCAGCCTCCCGGCAAATCCCATGCTCCTGCGCTGCATGCGGGCAAATCTCAGACACCCCATAGATCAGCTGCATCCCATTGAGCAGCATGGACAGCTCCTTACAGAAAGCAGCTACCGCTCAGCGCGCATTATGACCAGCTCCCTATAGACAGCTGCTCCCGCTCAGCGCGCAGCATGGACAGCTCCTTACAGACAGCCGCACCCGCTCAGCGCGCATTATGACCAGCTCCCTACAGACAGCTGCTCCCGCTCAGCGCGCATTATGACCAGCTCCCTACAGACAGTCGCCCCCGCTCAACGCGCTGCATGGACAGCTCCTTACAGACAGCCGCTCCTGCTCAGAGCTCATTGTGGCCGTATTTTTACAGACAGCTGCCCCATGCCCTGGAAAGCTGAATTTCAGGCATGACAAAGCGCACCTGGCTGCTCTGTTCATGCAAGTGTCTGTGTTCGGGCTGGGCGGTAATTATGAGGGTGGGGAGGTAAGAGTACATCCTGCGCTTGAGGATATTGTGAGTACACAATGTTATGACTGTAAGCTCACGAGGTTATGAGCTCAGGGCGTCATGAGCGCAGGATGTAATGAATGCAGGTGGTAATGAGCGTGGGACAGCTTATCTGAATGGGAAAAAGAAAAAGCTGCGGCGCATCTCGCGTATCATGCGCTTGCGGGCATTTATTGGGGCGTTGCGGGCACGGCGCTTGTCCTCTCTGTCCTTTAAGGTCAGATAGCGCTGGGCACGCCATGCATTGAGGTCAGCCTCGCGTGACTCAATAGCCTGCATGGCTTCGATCCAGCTGCACCATAACATGAGCTTTTTCTCGTCGCACTGGTGCTTTTTGCACATTTCCTTGACCAGAGGCTTGATGAACTTGAAGGACTTCAGATAGCTGTACAGGCCCATAGCCTGTGAAGAGTTGAGAGGCTCAGGCAGCTCAGGCTCCACCAGATTGCCCTCACTGTCGACACTTATGCCTTGAGGGGCCCAGGTGCTGTCAGCAATATTTTTGGAATTTGCAAGTTCAATCAGGCGATCATCGCTGGCCCACTTACGCACTGTAGAATCAGAAACTCCATAGTATGCCGCCGCCTCAGGAGCTGATAATTCACCACTGTGCATACGGCGCACTGCCTCTGCCTTGAGAGTTATGTCTTTAACTGCCATCTCGTTCTCCTTAATTAAGGAACTGTAGGTAATTAAAATGATTTGTATTTCTTAAGTATAATGACCTGAACGGAGGAACCTTATGGCAAACCAGATTCAGGTCACTTTAAACAAAGATTCTATTAATCAGCTGCTTGAGGCTGG
>NZ_JALKIK010000066.1:0-15999 GCF_023050955.1 Anaerobiospirillum sp. NML120511 | reverse complement strand
GGACTGACGTAACCAACTGGAGCGTTGCTACCAAGTCCGAGTTCGTTGACAGCTTCACCTATGGTGCTGCCATGGGCGTAGCCGCCAAGTCCGGTAACCTGGGCGTTGGTGTTGGTCTGAACTACACCGGTTCTTCCAACATCAAGGAGTTCGGTGCTTCTGCTAACGTACGCTACGTATTCTAATGATGCAGTAACATTGTTCTGCAGTTAATCAGGCCAGCACAGCACGCTGTGCAGACCTGAGGGCAGCCCGCAACGGGCTGCCTGTGCAGACATGCTGCACTGTTAGTACAGCTCGAATTATTATGTACTGCATAACAGTTGGACCTGCTCTGATAAGCTGCAGTAAGCTTTACGATAGGCAAGCTCGTAGAGATGACAGCAAGACCTCAGGGCAATGACAACGTTTGCAGTACCCCAAGAAATAAAGGCAGCCTCTGCTCATCAGGAAGCTGCCTTTTTAACGTTTATATACATTTATTCATATCAATGTTAACTAAAGCACAGTTACTAAACTCAAGTCCCACTCTATCTCTGTCAGTACTTTAGCACATTACACTTTATAAAATATTTTAATTAGTATTTAAATATTAATGCAAAGCCGAGTCAAATCAGGCATTATCCGGCTGATTCAGGTTGAGCGAGCTGTTGATAAATTCGGTGATTTAAAGGTTGTGTATGCATGCGTATTTAGTCGTCCTAAACACTGGTTTCAGCTGATAACCATTTTTGACTGGCAGCAGCTACTGTGTTTAACATGCAGTTAATAGTACAAAATCTCTTAATAAAATGATTTAGAAAGCAATATTTCTCACACTTATCTTACTCTATGCACAGGTAATTGCAAAAGTCAGCAGCAATGATAAAGTCATCTGCCAACGTCGTATCTGCTGTTAATTGCTTCTGACCATTAATGTACTCTGTTGAGGTGATCCCGCTTATCGACCTGGGAAGTCCAGTATAGATGTATGCCATACATAGACCATAATGTAAGAGCAACAGTAGATATGGAGCCACCTCTGATACTCATGATTTATGAGATAATCAGGCGATCTGTCAGTTCCTCAATAAAGCTGTCGCATGAGCTTGATAACTCAAGCTGGATAGCATCATGAGCAGGCATTTTTTCGGCCCCTTTTGTGTGGATTATTACGGTCTGAACCAGGTTCTGACAGATGCTGATATAAGCTGAGCAAAAGCTGCGCACATATACTTCTGATTAAGGATCAGCACATGGCATTAGTATCTCTCAAGTCAAGCATCGTTTCACCAGAGCTGAGCCGGAAGCTTAGTAGTCTTCATCTTAATTTAGGAGGACAGAACCATATCTCAAGAAACCTGAAATTTCGTGGTCCTGTCTGCCTTTTTCAGAATGTAACCGCATTTCGTCTTCAGATCGATGCTTACTCCTATATTTGCACTGGGAGCAAGGCCGTAACATGCAGTATAGGCAGCTACTGCTGTATAGCTCACAATGTCGAGATAGGTATGGGCCGACACCTGTTCCATCACCCAAGCGTCAGTCAAAGCCTGTTCCGCAACAACTGCTTTATGAATTATTCAGGGAATATTCCTGATAATGATCCTGATATGGCTGCACTGGGTGGGGAGACTAATGAGGTTAAAATTGGAAACGATGTCTGGATCGGTGCTGATGTTAAATTTCCCAATGATGTAACAGTAGGTCATGGTGCAGTCATTGGCACAAACACCGTAATAACAAAGGACGTGCCGCCTTATGCTGTTGTCGTTGGGGGGGGGTACCACAGTTCACAAAGAATTGTCAAGTACAGATTTTCCGATGAGATAATCAGTGACCTGCTTGATCTTAAGTGGTGGGAATACGATGTTCCTCGTATGGTTGCTGCCGGTTTGAACATTCCACGAACAAAGGTAGAGGATTTCATTTCATTCTTAAAAAACGAAGAAAGAGAAAATCTGATCCGCCTGTCTGAGCCGTGGAGACTGGTTTGCCTGCCTGATGGCAATACAGCATACATATTCCCAACAGAGCCAGACACCTTTATGGACTTCAACTACGTAGAGGTTGATGACAATGGCCATGCATTAAGCGCCATGTGCTTAGTATAACAGGCTGTTCTAAATTAAAACCTGGAGATTTCATAAGCCAGATCAGTATGGAAAACTCATCACCCAAGTACCATTTGGACCACCAGTAGCCTTACCCTCAGGATAAAACATGCCACTTGTCAGACTTAAACCTACAGAACTTTCCGAGCAGCTGCGCAATCAGCTGGCCTCGCTGCATCTGCGTATTTATGGTGACATCAGCTTTGCCCGTAACCTCAGGTTCCGTGGTCCGGTTAATATTGGACGTAACTGTCTTGCCTTTCGCATGCAGATTGATGCCTATACCGAGGTCTCCTTTGAGACCATGATGGCCACCAGCAAGCTGGGCCGCTACTGCTCTGTTGGTCACCGGGTGGACATGAGCATGGGTAACCACATCATGACCTACCCTACTACCAGCAACAGCTTCTTCAATAACCACGCTTTCATGCACTACTCAGGCGAGATCAAGAAAGCCAGTCCCGCTATGGTCGCTCAGGGTGGCGACACCAGTCAGATAGAGATTGGTCATGATGTCTGGATTGGTGCTCACGTCAAATTTGCCAAATCAGTAAAGGTAGGCCATGGAGCTGTCATAGGAACCGGCACTGTAGTCACAAAGGACATCCCTCCTTACGCCATTGTTGCCGGAGGTGGAAGCAGCGGATCACAGCGCATTCTGCGCTACCGCTTCTCTGATGAGATAATCAGCGACCTGCTGGAGCTCAACTGGTGGGACTATGATGTACCCCGTATGATTGCCTCAGGGGTTGAGGTGCCATCTACCGACGTAAAGGACTTCATCTCTTTCTTCAAAAACGAAGACAGGGAAAAGCTGCTGCAGCTCTGTGAGCCATGGCTTCTGGTATGCGTACCAGATCCTGAAACGGCCTATGTGTTCCCATCTGAGCCTGACAGCTTTATGGACTTCAACTGTGTTGAGGTCAATGATGAAGGTCAGGCTGTACGTGCCTTCCTGCAGCGCTGACCAGGCATGGAAAAGATCAGGCTGTAAATATCATTCCACCCACATATCTTCTGCAAGTACGTCTGCTCAGTCGTATCTAATGTTCTGGCCAGGACATAAACAGCGTCATTGTCCACGCTAACCTGGGAAACTTATATGGGATCAGCATATGCCAATCGTACCTGTTAACAAAATTGTGACCGTATCACCTACGCTAAGTGAGCAGCTCATGCAGCTGCATATCGAGCTTGAAGGAAACAACAGTATAGGGCGCAATATTAAATTCAGAGGGCCGGTAAATCTCGGACCGGAAGTTATGGCTTTGCGTCTGCAGATTGACTCCTACTCATATATTGCCCGCAGCTCAAGGGCTTCAACCTCAACAATAGGCAGCTACTGCTGTATAGCCCATAACGTTGAAATGGGCATGGGGCGTCATCTTTTCCATCATCCAAGCATAAGTCAAAGCTTCTTTAAAAACCGCTTCTTTATGCGTTTTTCAGGAGAGATTGAGGACAGGGATCCAGATCTTGATGCTCTTGGAGGGGACGTCAATGAGGTACGCATAGGCAATGATGTCTGGATTGGAGCTCATGTGAAATTTCCCAAGGACGTCACTGTTGGTCATGGCGCAGTAATAGGAACGGGCACCATTATTACTAAGGATGTACCTCCTTATGCTGTGGTTGTGTCGGGGGGGGGGTACACGGTTCACAAAGAATTGTCAAGTACCGTTTTTCAGACGAAATAATCAGCGACCTGCTTGAGCTTAACTGGTGGGACTATGATGTTCCGAGGATGATTGCATCTGGTATAAAAGTGCCGCGCACCCGGGTAGAGGACTTTATTTCCTTTTTCAAAAACGAAGACAGAGAAAAGCTGATCCCACTGTCTGCACCCTGGCGTCTGCTCTGCATTCCAGATCCGCAAACGGCCTATATATTCCCGTGCACTCCAGACACTTACATGGACTTTAACTGTGTTGAGGTCAATGATAAAGGTCAGGCATTAAAGGCCATGTACCGCAATGACTTATAATTGTGGCCCATATGGGCCACAAAAAAGGCAGCTTCCCTGACGGGCTGCTGCCTTTTTCATGGTGTTTAATTTTCCACTGAAAGCACTGCCGTGCCCGTCCAGTACTGCGTTGAGGTCAGGGCGGACAGGAGCACGGCTGCTGGTATTCAGCTTTGGATGAGCTTTCGGGGCTCTTGCTCTTTCTCTTTCTTTTACTTTGAGAAAGCGGTGATGGCATCTTCGATGCGCTTGAAGGCACGCTCGCGGCCTACCAGCTCCATGGTGTCACCAATGCCAGGTGAGGTTGGGGTGCCGGTCATGGCCAGACGTAATGGCTGACCTACCTTGCCCATGCCTACCTCATGACGCTCAGCTACGCCCTCAAGAGCCTTGTCGATGTCGGCAGCTTCCCAGGTCTCAAGGCCCTGCAGAGTGGTCAGACAGTCCTTGAGAATCTCTACTGAGCCTTCCTTGATCCACTTCTTGACGCCGGCAGCATCATACTCATTGATGTCCTCAAAGTAGCAGCGGGTCTTTTCAGCCATTTCCTTGAGGGTGTGGGTACGCTCACAGTAGTTCTTTACTACCAGCTCAAGGCATGGGCCTTCGGCCTTGTCGGTGTCGATGCCAATGCGGGCAAAGTGCCACTTGAGCTCGGCTGCTACCTGGTCACGTGGCAGTGACTTCATGTACTGGGCATTTAGCCACTCAAGCTTCTTGCTGTTGAAGCTGGAGGCTGACTTGTTAATCTGCTCAGGGGTAAACAGCTCAATCATCTCAGGTACGGAGAAGATTTCCTGATCACCGTGGGACCAGCCCAGACGAACGAGGTAATTTAACAGAGCCTCAGGCAGGTAGCCGTCCTCACGGTACTGCATGACGCTTACGGCACCATGGCGCTTGGACAGCTTGTTGCCGTCATCACCAAGAATCATGGCTACGTGACCAAATACAGGCTCTTTTGCACCCATGGCACGGTAGATATTGATCTGACGTGGGGTATTGTTGACGTGGTCATCACCACGGATAACGTGGGTAATACCCATGTCAAAGTCATCTACTACCACACAGAAGTTGTAGGTTGGAGTGCCGTCAGAACGCTGAATGATGAAGTCGTCCAGCTCGGAGTTCTGGAAGGTAATCTTTCCCTTGACCATGTCATCAAATTCAACAGTGCCGCTGTCAGGATTTCTAAAGCGCACTACATATGGCTCATCAGGGCTGTGCTCGGAGTGGTCATCACGGCAGTGACCGTCATAACGTGGCTTTAAGCCTTTGGCCATCTGGTCATTACGTACTTCCTCAAGGCGCTCCTTGGAGCAGTAGCACTTGTAGGCCTTGCCATCCTTAATAAGCTGGTCAATAACTTCCTTATAGCGGTCAAAGCGCTTTGTCTGATAGTAAGGACCTTCGTCCCAGCTGAGGTTAAGCCACTCCATGGACTCTAAAATGGCGTCAATGGCTGGCTGAGTGGAGCGCTCTCGATCAGTATCCTCAATACGCAGCACAAAGGTACCGCCACAGTGACGGGCATACAGCCAGGAGAATAAAGCTGTTCTGGCACCACCCACGTGCAGATAGCCGGTTGGGGAAGGTGCAAAACGTGTTTTGACTTTTTCCATCTTAAAGTTCCTTTAGCCACAGTGCGGAGTAGGAAGTGCCCGCACCTGTAAAAATCTGACCTGCACCTGCCATGGCTGCACTTGCAGCCTCATGACCTGTACAGACCGTCAACCCAAACATCTGTTAAGACATCCCGGGCCAAAATTGCGCCTATTTTAGCACTTATGTCTGTCTATGGCGCCCGCCCCGGGCAAAGATAACAGCCGCCCTCCCCATCGCCTGTCCTATGCTCACTGAGCTCGCACTGGCCCTGCAGGCTCACCGGGCATCACAGGGCCTTACCGCGCCTTTCAGCGCCCGCGCCGTGCCCTCATAGACCAGCCTGGACCGCTCCGCCCCCGCGCCGCCTCCGTCATCTACTGAACCCCCTGTAGCCCACGCCGCGTCACCGAGACTGCCCCAACCTACTCACTTGCCCTGACCCCTCAGTATCGATCTCACCCCAGGAGCATGAACCGCAGCAGCTGCAGCCATACCTTCTGCCATTGCCGCTACAAGCGCCCGCCCCTACCTGAGCTGTTGCTGTTTAGGACAGCTGCTGCTTTCAGCCAGGTTGCCTCTCATACCTCTGTACGCACATAAGGCCCAGGCCTGGCATTCTCAACTGTCCCTGCACTCTGTTCCTTGCCATGGACAGCCTGATGGCCAGTCTCATGTCCCAGGCGCTGTCCCCGGCCCTCAAGCCCCATCCCATGCCACATCCAGCCATACCGTGCCCAATTCGGCCGTACCATCACCGGCCTGCCTGTCTGTCTTACCCGCACCCGGGGGGAAATGGAGCAGGAAATAATTTCGGGACAATATTCAGCACCAAAAGTACCTCTTTGTACCTCAGGCAGTGACATAATGCCTTGTCTTTGCCCGCTCTGATGGCAAAAAGTTCTGGTAATTACAGGATGGTATCAGCCCCTTAGCACGTGCATAGCGCTGATTTGGCACTGTGCGTATATTTTCTATGCTAATTCGAAGTTTTCAGAGTGCTGGAGCCGGGGCTGGTATGGGTTATGATCATCTAATTGCCAGAAATCAGGACAAGGAAAATTGAGCGACCACAACCCCATGGATAAGCCGACACAACCAGGCAGTGCCCCTGAAGGTGCTGTCCATACAGGTCATGACCATTATCAGGATAACAGCTCCCTCAATCAGGCTGAGGGCTGTAATACCTGCAATACAGGCACAACAGATTACAGCAGCTCTGGGCAGGACAGTGCCCCGGGCTGCCCAGAGCACAGCAATGCCTCTGGTACTCACCAGCACGACCAGCTGCACGACCAGGGCAGCATGGATGGCGGTGACCACCATCACGACAGCAACCTCAGCACAGACAGTGGCATGGACCATAATGGCAGCAGCGCAGGCGCTGAGCGCCATGGAGGCGAGCACAGCCAGGACAACGCACCCCACCATCACCAGGACTGTGGTACCACTGAGGCTGGTGATGCCGGCATGGGCCATGATGTCCATGAGGATCAGGCATGCCATGATGACCATGATGTCCAGGCATGCCATGATGCCAGTGGCGCCCATGACTCCCATGGCAGCTGCTCCAGTGGCGACAGCTGCCACAGCACTGCTCTGACAGTCATGACTGAGGGCAATGATGCCGCTCATGCTGAGGCTGACGCTCAGGCCCACGGTGCTCAGGCCTGCCCGGCTCCGGCTGATTCAGCTGGCACCGCTGATGCTGGCGTCCATGGCTGCTCTGACGGGCACTCTGCCCCTGACAGTCAGGCCGATTCTGGCGCTCATGCTGAATCAGCTGCTCAGGCCTATCCTGCAGCCGCCGGTTCGGGCAGCCGCTCCAGTGATCTGAGCACTGAGGATGCCCACTCCAAGGTTGAGCAGACATTGCAGGTGGCTGAGGCCGCTGCTGCCGCCGCTGTGGCGGCAGCCGATGCGGCACATCTGGCTGCTGCCGATGCCGTGGCCGCTGCCAAGGCACTGAATTTTGCTCACGGCTATGAGGGTGTGCTCATGCAAAGTCCTGAGTTTCAGGATTTCTCCTCTGCCACCGAGCCTTTAAGCCATGGTACCGGGGGACTTAGTAACGCCCCTTACAGCTCAGTTCGCATTATTGACTCAGCAGGCACAGCTGAGCCGGTACCGCCTGTGGTAATGGGTACCCCGGCCTATATGCTCATGCCGGGCAGCTCTATTGCTGCCAGCGCCAGCCTGCGTCACCACAATAATGATCTCAAGAGTGACGTGGCTACCTCCGGTCTGCATTATGACGACGAAACTATTTCCTTTAATACCGCCAGTGAAACGCCTGAAATTGAAAATGACGGCCGTCATAAAGTGATTCACGGTACCCCGGCCAGCCGTGGTATTGCCATGGGCCGTATCTGCTTTATGCAGCGTCATGCTCCTCTGGCCTCCAGGCGCGGTATTGAAGATGCCGATGCTGAAGTGGCTCGCTTTGAAAAGGCCAGAGCTGAGGCCATTGCCCAGCTGGGCTCTCTTTATGAGGTCACAGTAGAACGCCTTGGTGAGCAGAATGCCGTAGTCTTTCAGATTCACCAGATGATGCTTGATGATCCTGATTATGTTGACGCCATTGAGCAGACCATCAGAGATGAGATGGTCAATGCTGAATATGCCGTTGAGGTAACAGGTCACAAGTTTGCTGAATTGTTCAGCCAGATGGACAACGATTACATGCAGGGCCGTGCCGCTGATGTAATTGACGTGTCCCGTCGCCTGAGCGATATCCTCAATGAAAACTCGGGCTTCAAGCAGCCCCACCACCTGGTCAATGCCAATGAGCCTGTGATTCTGGCCACAGACGATCTGGCCCCTTCTGAAACTGTTCAGCTCGACCAGAACCTCGTCAAGGGCATTATTACCTCCGAGGGCTCATCCCGCTCCCATACTGTTATCTTTGCCCGTACTCTGGGTCTGCCTGCTGTTATCAGCATAGGCAACCGCCTGACCCCGGATCTGGAGGGCAAGCTGGCCATTATCGATGGTGGTGCCGGTCGCGTCATTATCGATCCTGATGAAAAGACCCAGGGGATATATGCTGACCGCAAGCGTACTGAAGATGCTCTGCGTGCCCGCCTCGAGCAGTTCCGTGGTCGTGAGACCAGGACCTTAAGCGGTCGCAAAATCAGCCTTTATGCCAATATCGGTGCCGTATCTGATCTCGATCTGGTCAAGAGCTCAGATGCCGAAGGCATTGGTCTGTTCCGCTCTGAATATATCTACCTGTCCTCATCTGACTATCCTTCTGAAGAAACCCAGTTCAATATCTACAGGGAGACTCTCTCTGCCATGGAGGGCAAGAGAGTGATTATCAGAACCCTGGATATAGGCGCTGACAAGACAGCTGATTACTTCATGCTCAAGCATGAGGAAAATCCTGCCATGGGCATGAGAGCCATTCGTATCTGTCTTACCCAGCCTGAGGTCTTTAAAACCCAGCTGCGTGCCCTGTACCGCGCCTCTGTCTATGGCCGTCTGGCTATTCTCTTCCCTATGATTTCCTCAGTAGAGGAGGTCAAGGACTGCCGCCGTATCTGTGAGGAGGTCAAGGAAGAGCTGCGCCGTGAGGGCAGGGAGTACTCAGATAACATTGAGCTGGGCATTATGATTGAGACCCCGGCCTCTGCTGTAATCTCCGACCTGCTGGCCGAGCATGTCGACTTCTTCAGCATAGGCACCAATGACCTTACCCAGTTCACCCTGGCTGTTGACCGCCAGAATGCCGAGCTGGGCCGCTTCTTAAACCCTTATCACCGTGCCGTTATCCGCCTGATTGAAATGACAGTCAACAATGCCCACAAGCATGGCATCTGGGTAGGTGTATGCGGTGAGCTGGCTGCAGATGAGGGCTTTACCCATGAGCTGGTGCGCATGGGCATAGACGAGATCTCCGTGGTGCCATCATCAGTGCTGATGATACGTGCCCGAATCTCCACTCTGGGCTGACGCCTGGCGACTGCCTCGCGCTGCGCGCCATGCGCGACTGCGCGCGCCTTACGCTCATACGCTGCGCCATCAGACCAGGATTGAGATAAGAGCTGTGATGGCCCCATCTGGCGCGCAGGCCATATCTCGCCGCTGAGAGCATGCTGCGCCAGGCTGCGGGCGGCCCGTCGCATGGCGGCATTGCACCGACTGCGTCGTCCATACGCCGGAGGCTTGTCGCAACCGCACATGCCAGACGCGTCGTTATGCTGTGGGCCGAACCTTGCCTGGTGCCCTTGCGCGGCTGTGTCGTCACGCTGCGTAAGGCTCGTTGTCTTGTGGCGCAGGCAGAGTGCCTGTTCATGCCCCTGTACAGCCAGCGTGGTCAACTATAGGGGCTGTGATGTCACTGTCTGAGGCGTGGGGGCTTACGGAGGCTTTGTGAGACTGTGTCGTCACGCTGCGTAACGTCCGTCGCAAAGTGGCGCAGGCAGAGTGCCCGTTCATGCCCCTGTACAGCCAGCATGGTCAACTATAGGGGCTGTGATGTCATGGTCTGAGGCGTGGGGCTTTTGGTGCCGTAGCACCGGCCGTGTCGTCACGCTGTGCAGGGCCCGAAGCAAGGTGGCGCAGGCAGAGTGCCTGTTCATGCCCCTGTACAGCCAGCATTGTCAACTATAGGGGCTGTGATGTCATCGTCTGAGGCGCTGGGGCTTACGGGGGCTTTGTGAGGCTGTGTCGTCACGCTGCGTAAGGTCTGTCGCAAAGTGGCGCAGGCAGAGTGCCTGCTCATGCCCCTGTACAGCCGGCATGGTCAACTATAGGGGCTATGATGTCATGGTCTGAGGTTCTGAGGCTCTGGGCCTTACAGTGCCGTAGCACCGGCTGTGTCGTTACGCTGCGCAAGGCTCGTTGTCTGGCGGCGCGGGCAGAATGCCTGTTCATGCCCCTGTACAGCCAGTATGGTCAACTATAGGGGCTGTGATGTCATGGTCTGAGGCGCTGGGGCTTTTGGTGCTGTGGCACCAGCTGAGTCGTCACGCTGCGTAAGGCCCGTCGCCGGGAACGCGGGCATAGTGCCTGTTCATGCCCCTGTACAGCCAGCGTGGTCAACTACAGGGGCTGTGATGTCATGGTCTGAGACGCTGGGTCTTACGGTGCTGTGGCACCGGCTGAGTCGTCACGCTGCGTAAGGCCCGTCGCCGGGTGGCGTTACGCTACCTGCGGCGTTACGCTGTGCGCTGCACATTGCAAGGCGCCGTATGCAGGGCTCGACGCCATGATGTGCGCTGACTGCCAGGCCTGCGATGCATGCTGAGAGCTTGTCAGCTGTGCGTCCTACGGACCATAGTGACCAGTACGGGAGCAGCTATAGGCTGTGCGCCGCCAGTCGTCTGGCGTTAAATGGCGGCTGTAACGTCATAGCGCGCGGCACATAGTATGGGGACGCAGTTCATTTGAAAGTCTCTGTTGCGCCGCCCCTGGGCCTGCTTTGGGGCTTTTATGCTGTGAGCTGCGCATAGTATGTGGCGTACCGCCATTGCACTGACTTCCATGACAGTCATGCGGGCCCTTATGTCGTTACGCTGTGTGCAGATCGACTTTTGAGCCTCTTTATGGCTGCGACATCATGGCGCGCTGCATATCGCTGGCTGCCGCTGCCCAGTGCGGCGTTACGATATGCGCCGTATGCCAGTAGCTCTTGCGCCCTTGCGCCAGCAGCCCGTGCTGCAATGCTGCCTGTGATGTCATATGCTGCGGTGTTGCTCTATCCCTGCCCCGGGACAGCAGAGCAGGGCATGGGCTTACCTTGTACTTTGGCCTCATGAGGGCTGTGTCCGGGCATGCTGTCTGGGGATAGCCTGGCCTGCCGGACTTTTATGGCCTGCACTGTCCTGCAGGTCCTTACAGGGCTGTAAAGGGCCCTCTGGCTGCGCCTGGCTGTAAATGACCTGAGTGGCCTTACATTGCTGCAGCCCCTGCGCTGTGTCAGTGCGCCTGTGGTGCCGGGATATGGGGCTCTTTGCGGCGCCGGTGAAATGTTTATAATTGGTGCCCTGTCTGTCAGAAGTGACTGTAAGCTCTGGCAGCCAGGACTGCCCCGGGCTTTTGTGGTTTGTCTTATACAGGAAAAAAGAAATATGGCTCAATGCGTTGTGATCTCTGATGAAATTACCGGAGCCAGCTCAGTAGGTGCGATGCTGCAGAAGAACCGCTCTACTGTGTGCTCTCTGGTAAGTTCTCGTGGCCTTAAGGATCCGGCCACTCAGAAATACGACTGCCTGGTGTATTCCACCAACAGCCGTAATCTCATGCCATCTCAAAGCTATCAGATGGTTTTCTATGCAGGCAAACTGCTCAAGTCCAGTGACGTAAAGCTCTATGCCAAGCGTATTGACCCGGCCATGCGCGGTAATACCTGTACCGAGACCCAGGCCCTGCTCGATGCCCTTGGAGACAACCGTGTGGCCATTGTGGTACCGGCCTTCCCTGAGCTTAAGCGCTCCAATGTGGGCGGTTATATCCTGGTAGATGGCAAGCCTGTAGAAAAGTCCCTGGTGGGCCTTGATGATCTGCGCCCTTATGACGGCGGCCGTGTAGCTGATCTCTTTACTGAGAAGTTCCGCTACAAGTCCGAGGCTCTGCATCTTAAGGATCTCTTCCATGGCAGTGACTGTCTGGCTGCCAAGATTCGGGATCTTGCCCAGAGTGGTACCCGCGCCATTGTGCTTGACTGTACCTCTCAGCAGGACATCAACACCATTGCCGATGCCGTCATCAAGTCAGGCATCAAGTTCATTGCTGTAGACCCGGGTCCTTTCACCGCCACCATGGCCCGCAAGGTCATGCGTGCCGGCAGTGCCGAGGACGGTCTTAATCAGAAGATCTTCGGTCTGGTGGGTGGCTCCAATCCTCTTATTGCCGCTCAGGTGGAAATGCTGCGCCTTGAGGAAAAGGCTCTGTTTGTACCGGTCAAGAATATTGACCTCATTGATGATGATCAGAAGCGTGCGGCCGAGATTGAGCGTGTAGTGACCAATGTGGTGGCCCGTGCTGATGACTTCACCACTGTCTTTGCCGTATCAGACCACCTGGGTGCCAACTCCCAGATTCTCATGCAGTTTGACCGTATGCTCGAGGAGAGCAACCGCAGCCCGGCCGAGGCCATGGATCTCATTGCCACAGCCTATGGCCAGATTACCCGCATGGTCATAGAGCGCTGCCCTTCCTTTAAGGCTGTTTACTCCACAGGTGCTGAATACACAGTGGCTATCTGCCGTGAGCTCAAGTCCCTTGGTCTGGAGATTCAGGGCCAGGTACTGCCGCTGACAGCCTACGGCCAGCTGCTTGATGGTCCTTACGCAGGCATGCACTATGTGGCCTCAGCCACCTCCGCTACCGACCCGGCTACCCTCATTGAGAGTATCCAGTACCTGAGAAGAAAGATGGTCATTTAGTTATGGCCCTGGGCCTGGGCAATGTCCTGGGGCCAGGGCTTTGGCGGCCTGGTGCCTGGGGGATGACTGCCCGGGTCCTGGCTTTGGCTGTCCGGGTCCTGGGAGGATGGCTGCCCGGCTCCGGGCTTTAGCTGTCCGGGTGCACGGGAGATGGCTGATCAGGTCAGGGGAGATGGCTGTCCGGGTCTTGGCTTTACCTCTCCTGGGCATGGGATATGGCTGACCAAGGTTACAGGCATGAAAAAGCTGTGCTCAGTGAATGGTGAGGTTGGGGCTTTGCGGATAAGGGGGTTGAGGTCTCTGTATGTGCCGTTAAGAGTTTTTACCGTGAGGCCTTTGGGGTGAGCGGATGAATGGCATAAAAGAGGTGCCTTGAGACCACAACTATGTCCTCAACAGGCAGAGGTCCTGGGACTTATGGTTGACAGGCTGGGGGACCTGGAAAGACCGGACTGATGGGGCGTGGCTGTGAGGCATTGGCCCTGAGGACTACAGGTTCAAATGATGAGCGGCATTAACCATAAAGGGGCCTTGCTGGGCTTGGGCCTAATTACTGGATGTCAGGTTGCTGTTATGCGTACGCATCAGAGAGGCATTGCTATTGCGCGGCTTTAGCCTTTGCATGGACTTGATGCTGCCTGCAGGGGCCTTGCAGGGGCTTGGGCCTAATTACTGGATGTCAGGTTGCTGTTATGCGTACGCATCAGTTAGGCATTGCAGTTGCCCGGCTTTAGCCTTTGCAGGGACTTGATGCTGCCCTCAGGGGCCTTTATGGGCCTTGGGGCTAATTACTGGATGTCCAGTTGCTGCTATGCATACGCCATCAGTGATGGCATTGCTATTGCGCGGCTTTGGACCTTTGGGGCGGCCTGGTAAGGCCAGGATGACTGGACCTTTGCAGGGACTTGATGCTGCCCGCATGGGGCGTTGCAGGCTTAACAGATGAGAGCCTTGACCCTAAATTGGGCTTGACCATGCAGAGGCATTTTGGTGGCTTTGTGGCTAAGATCAATGGCGTTGGAACGTATAACCTGCGTGGGGCTTGAAAGGTGGGGGTTTTGGGAAATGGCCCTGGAAATGCCAGACCGGGGGTCCTTAGACAGAAAGCACTGCTCTTAAAGCCTGCATCATTACTGGGCCTTACTTGCTTTTTTCCCAGGTAGTAATACAATCCAACGTGTGCGGCCTTAGTTTAGTGGTAGAACAGAAGCTTCCCAAGCTCCTGGCGCGGGTTCGATCCCCGTAGGCCGCTCCACAACCAACTGCAGAGAACAAGCTATGCTGCACCTGACCGGGAACGCTTTTGTGGCCCCCTGCAGCAGCCGTCAACCTGCTCCCCTCCTGAAGCTGCTAAGCTCCTCTAATCCTCTCAGATTCTCACCTGACTGTAAGACTTCTTATGAGTCTTATCCAATCTAAGCTCTCCCTTAAACAAAACCGAATACTTGTTCATACAGTCCATGAAGCCAGGTTCCAATGGAAGCGTGCTTTACGCCACTCACTGCAAAATTTGCAGATATTTTCATGCGAAGATATGCAATGGACTGCAAATTATGAAAGACAGCTGCATTGTTTTGCAGATAAATGAAAGTTTTGCATTTTTGCGCAAAAAATGAGTATGGTCCTGTGCTCTTGGCTGATGGCTGTTGAAAGGCGGGGTGTAGTCGGTTGTTGTTAAGGTAAGACGCAACGTCTTTAAGCGCAGCTGACTGGAGAGAAGTGAAGAAGATTGCCCGTAAAGAGCTGGGATCAAAAGGCGTGATGTCCTGGGGTCCTTGAGCACGCTGCTGTTAGCCTGACTAATCTTACTTGAGTTAAGCTGGGTGGACCTTAAGCTGCATTGTTCATAAAACACCAAAGCCCCTGACCTTTGGGGATCAGGGGCTCCGGAGGTGCTGCAGGACCGTACAGGCCTGCAGCTCAGGCACGGGCTGCCTTGATTAGCCTAACAGGGACAGACCCAGCTGTGGACGGGTGTTAGCCTGCATAAGCATGGAGGTAGCAGCCTGCTGAATGATGGACTGCTGGGAAAGGTTGGCGGACTCTTCGGCGAAGTCTGCGTCACGAATACGGCTACGGGCGTCAGCCTGGTTGGCGGAAACGTTTGCCTGGTTGCGGATCGAACTCTCAAGACGGTTCTGGATTGCACCTAGACCTGCACGCTCGGCATCTACCTGGGCAATGAGGAAATCCATGGCCTGGATTGCAGTTTGAGCTGCATCAGCACTGGCTGAAAACTTGATTACACCACCAGCATAAAAATCATCAAGCTTGACCTGACCCTGGCCATTACCAAATTTCTTGGTGGCATTAGCAATCTTGGTGAAGTGGGCGTTACCTACGTCGAAGGTAATGGTGTCGCCCTTATTGGCGCCTACCTGCAGAGTTAACTGACCGGCGGATTCCTTGTCACCTACTAACAGACCAGTGTTCTTACCGCCATCAAGGATAAGAGCGCCACCGAAGCGGGTCTGACCAGCAATACGGTCAATTTCGGCTACCAGAGCAGTGGCTTCCTTAGAGAGAGCGGCCTTGTCCTCACCGGTGTTGGTGCCGTTGGCAGCCTGGACAGCCAGAGTACGGATCTTCTGGAGCATGCTGGTGGTTTCGTCCATGGCGCCTTCAATGGTCTGGGCAAGAGCGATACCATCTGCGGCATTGCGGTTACCCTGGTTCAGACCGTTGACCTGGGTGGTCAGGCGGGAGCTGATTTGTAAGCCAGCGGCGTCGTCCTTGGCAGAGTTAATTCTCAGGCCTGAACTGAGTCTCTGGTATGTGGTAGTCAGCTGATTCTGGACATTGTTGAGATATCTGCGGCCATTTAATAAAACTTTCCCAGAGTTTTGAACTATAAAAAGCTCTCTAATTAATAGATCCATGTAAATATGTACATAATTCTTAGTCAAGAGTTAGACATATACCCTTGTAGTCTTGCTGCCCGGTGGCCTTC
>NZ_JALKIK010000065.1:0-16372 GCF_023050955.1 Anaerobiospirillum sp. NML120511 | reverse complement strand
CCATGCCGCCCATGTCAGCGCCGGAATCGGCTGACAGATCGTCACCACCGAAGTCCATGCCGCCCATGTCAGCGCCGGAATCGGCTGACAGATCGTCACCACCGAAGTCCATGCCGCCCATGTCAGCACCGGAATCGGCTGACAGATCGTCACCACCGAAGTCCATGCCGCCCATGTCAGCACCGGAATCGGCTGACAGATCACTGTCGCCAAATCCCATATCGCCGATGGAGTCAGCTCCCAGGTCGCTTGAGCCGAAGCCCATGTCGCCTGTATCTGCACCGGAGTCAGCGGTTGCAGCTGCGGCTGCGCCGCCTGCTGCCATCATGCCAGCGCCTGAATCAAATCCGTCTACTGTTGGATCGATCTCAGGAATATCTAAAGCTGGGGCTGAAGAATTACCACTGTCAGGACCAAGTTCGTCAGCAAGTGCACCAAAGTCCAGACCACCGAGATCAGATGAGCTTTCGCGAGCATCCATATCGGCGCCGTAGTCTCTGCCAGAAGCCTTATCAGGAGCATTGAGCTCATCGTATAAGGACTTTTCAGAACCGGAGTCGCCCAGGCCTTCTGTACCGCTATTCTCGTTGACCGCAAAGGCGTCCCCTGCAGCTGTATCTGCCATGGCAGGGGTGCCATCGCGCTGGTCATCGTGATCAGCACTAGCCTTGATGACCTCTTGACTGGCTAGTGCATCAGTTTTTGGGAAGTCGTCACCTCCGGCAAAGCCGCCGTCATCGCCGAAACCGCCTGCATCACCGAAGCCACCGGCGTCACCGCCAGCGTCACCAAAGCCGCCGTCGTCGCCGAAACCACCGGCATCGCCAAAGCCACCAGCATCACCGCCAGCATCGCCAAAGCCGCCGGCATCACCAAAGCCTCCGGCATCTGCAGAAGCATCGCCAAAGCCGCCGTCGTCACCGAAGCCACCGGCATCGCCACCAGCATCGCCAAAGCCGCCGTCGTCACCGCCGAAGCCACCGGCATCGCCACCAGCATCGCCAAAGCCGCCGTCGTCGCTGCCAAAGCCACCGGCATCTGCAGAAGCATCACCAAAGCCACCGGCATCGCCGCCAGCATCGCCAAAGCCACCGGCGTCACCGCCGAAACCACCAGCATCGCCGCCGGCATCTCCGAAGCCACCAGCGTCACCACCGGCATCTCCAAAGCCACCGTCGTCGCCGCCGAAGCCACCGGCATCGCCGCCAGCGCCACCAAAGCCGCCGTCGTCTCCACCGAAGCCACCGGCATCACCGCCGAGGTCAACCTGGCTGGCACCTGCTTCACTCTGGTCGAGTGAATTGGCCCAGTCGTTATTTGCTGCATTAACTGCAGACTTGTCTAAAGCACTTGAGGCATTAGTGGCTGCACTGTCCCATGCAGCCTGGGCTTCATCTTCATGAGAAGCGGCAACTGCGGCTGCACCCATGGCAGCACCGGCGGCAGCAGCCCCTGCTACAGCAGCTTTACCTGCTGTATTTAGCGGGGCAGCGCTGGGCATCACGATCTCATCGTGGAAGTCTGGATTCTCTCCAGGCTTCTTGGATGAAGGACCGTCTTGGCCAAAGCTGTCGAGGTCGCCGTCATAGCCGCCATCAAAGTCGTCTTCCATGCCCATGTCATCCATTGGGCCGTCATCCATATGACCACTGTCTTCAACGACCTCCTGCTTGGCTGGAGCCTGCTTCTTGCGCGGAGGCTCATCATGCATCTCAGCAACAGGAGCTGATGCCAGCAGTGAGGAGATTTCCATATCGTCCTCATCCATGAAGTCTCCACCATCATCATCGTAGGTGTTATCCATGGCGCGCTGACGGCGCATACGGGACTTGAAGATAAACAGACCGATTGACATTAACAGGGCAAGTACACCAACAATCAGCAGTACCCACATTACTGGGCCGCTTTCAAAGTTGTTGGTACCGCCAACTGCAGGAGTACCAATAGGCATGGCCTGATCTTCAATACGGCGATCCAGAGTGGCCACGCTGTCGGCGGTCTCCATCTGGAAGCCTCTGATCTGCTCAACCTGCTTGTTGATCTTTGATAAGGAGGACTTCAGGTCAGTGTTTGACTGCTGGAGTTCTGCGATAACCTGCTCATAGTGGTTAATGAGTTCGCCTACCTCTTCCTTGGCAGTTACGGTAGCGGTGTCCTTGGCTACCTGAGCTGAACGCTGAATATTGTCATCGAGACGGCGGTAAATATCCTTCTGGGCAGTCTGGATATTACGCTCGGTCTTGTCGAGGAGGTTTTCGATAGCCTGGAGATCAAGGGAAGACTTAGCCAGCTCTGGGACCTTCTCGTCGGTCTTCTTGGCGTTTTCTGCCTGCAGCTGCTCGTCAGTAATGACTTCCTTGTCTATATCGTGGGTACCAGCCTCTGGAATAAGGTTTGGATTTACATCACGCAGCATGGTCTCGCGTGCAGTAAATACAGGCATGGCGCTTGGAGCAGCGCCGGTTAAATCCTGAGCCTGCATACCGATAGGGGTACGGGCATTGACTGCACCGACAGGACCTGCTGGAGTGTTGCCAGCCAGCTGTCCCTGACCTTGTGCGTTGAGGCCGCCCCTGTTAAGTGGAGGTAAGGTGGTAGTACCGTTACTTAACAGATCGGAGCCGGTCTGAGTCTGCTCAAGGGCCATCTCCTGGGCAACAGGAATGTTAATGGTGGTGCCGCGACGGATGTTGTTAACATTGCCGCCTTCGAAAGCATCACGGTTGTTACGATAGATCGAGGCTACAGCCTGGAACTCATTAACATTGTTGTGAGGAGCGGAATAGCGATGAGCAATTGACCATATGGTCTCACGTGGACCAACGGTGTGCTGAGCTTGGAAATTGGCCGGCAGGTTGGCAGGACGAATCTCCTGGGCAGCTGCATTGATCTGCTCTGCCGGAGTGGTAGGAATAACGTTCATGCCAGCTGGCTGCTGTGCAGGTGTCTGCATGGCAGGCGCGGCTGGTGCACGGGCTACAGGCTGAGGCTGTACCGGTGCTGCCGGACGTACAACAGGACGTGGAGCCGGACGTGCTGGAGCTGCCTCCATATCATCCGGACCTGTAATGCTGATGGAGAATTCCTCTTCAGCATGAACATATGATGTAAAAGCCAGAAGACCGGCCATTACCAATGTCGATAAATGCTTGTAA
Organism: Anaerobiospirillum sp. NML120511; assembly: GCF_023050955.1. Taxonomy (NCBI): domain Bacteria; kingdom Pseudomonadati; phylum Pseudomonadota; class Gammaproteobacteria; order Aeromonadales; family Succinivibrionaceae; genus Anaerobiospirillum; species Anaerobiospirillum sp. NML120511. The sequence goes on along the minus strand of NZ_JALKIK010000065.1, from coordinate 13,217 downwards.
AAGCTCATAAATACCACCAAATCTTCATCACAGTGATGAGGCCTGCCAATTTACTGACAAGCAAACCATACGTCTTATATGCAATAACCATGCACAAAAGGCCATATCTGTCCGCATCCGTGATGGAGACAGACAGAAAAAGCTTATGCATGACTGAGCCTGCAAGCGCAAAGCTGCAGACCTTATAACAGAAGTATGGATTTGAAATATGGGAGCAGACTTGACCTTCAGTACCTGTTGATGTCTTAAAAGAAAGCACAGACGTACTGCATATGTGTACGACGTTAAGCTCTTCGTGAACGTGCAGGAAGGATAATAAAGCTGCATTCAGGGCTCTGTGCCCAAAGGCACAGGCAGCTGTGCCTTCAGGCACAGTGCCGCTGGAGCTGCCCTGACGATGAGACTGACCCTCATGCCAGCAACTTGTGTCTGATGCCACAATAAAAACCGACGGACAGGCCGTCGACAAAACTCTGTTCAGACCTCAGGACCACAAAGCCATGAGGCAGAAATGCTGCTGCAGAAAAGAAATGGAGTATATGCCCAATATGCTCATGGTCAGGACCTGTAAACGTGTACCAGACAGTCCTAAAAACGGGTGATTCCCCATTTTTATGGGAGTCTGGGACGCATTAGCCCCTGTAAACACAACTCTCTCCTGAGCTGCATGCAGATGCTGAACTGACTGCCTTCTCCCCTGTACCAGGTGGTACGAAAGGCGGGCATTTTTCAGCAACTGCCGATGACAACAACAGGGCTTTATTTTATCCGTGAACAGCCTTAATTCCAAGAAAGACAAAGACACAAAAAGCGCTCCAATGCGGTATTGGCGCGCTTTTCTTACCGAAAACAATATTCTTAAATTGATGAATATTAACTTACTTTACCCCGGATACAGGCCTTTTGTAGCTATGGGGTTAAAAGAAGAGCAAAGTCAAAACAATACTGGTCAATCACAGTGGGGTACGGTTTTCGCCACCGTGGAAAAAAACAGGCTTTTATGTCACCTGTGACAGTTGTCATGTTAAGTGCACCATCAACGTGCACAGCCTGTCGGACGCTGTCGGATACAGTCGGGCACATCCAGACGCAGCCGGAGGCAGTTGGACTCAGCCAGAGGCAGTCGGACACAGTCGGACGCAGTTGGACGCAGTCGGACGCAGCCAGAGAGTTCACACACAAATTTCCGCTCAAATATCACAACTGTATTTACTGACAGCGTTTTATCCAGGCGGCACTTGCGCCAGGTCGACAGTATTTCCCGGCTTTCAAATATGCCAGGAATTTAACACCCAGAAAAGATAAAGGCCTTACCGTGTGGCAGGCCTTTATTCTGGAGTAGAGGTGGAGCAGGTACTTAACCTGTCAGCCCCTCAGCGTGATCCTTGCGCATGCATAACCTTGTTATCAGCGCTTGTTGAGCTCTTTCTGGATCATGTTGAGCAGTTCCAGGGCACAGCCGGCTTCACCATGTCTGGTGTTGTCCATGACACAGGTAAAGTCAAAACAGCAGCGGCCCTGCTTGCGGATACGAGATATGTAAATCCTGTTGTCCAGCTCGGCACATGATACCGGAGTTACCATAACCTTATCATCAAGCTCATCTTCAAAAGCAATGGCCGGGGATTCGCTTAAGGTCTTGCGGAAGTCTTCCAAACTGCAGTCCTCTTCAAGCTCGACATGAATGCTCATGGTATGACCATAGAAGGTTGGGACCTGAATGCAGGTAAGGGAAAGACCGCTGACAAAGTCTTCCATAAGGGATGCAGTCTCATTGCGAACCGTCTTTTCCAGCTCGGAAATACCGTCAGAATCAATCTCCCCCATACGGGTATGGATATTAAAGGCCAGCTGAGCCGGGAAATCAGCCACATCAATGCTCATACCATTGAGCAACTGTGTGGTCTCACGGGCCAGGGTCTGAGTTCCCAGTTCACCATGCTCTGATACGGCCACCATGGCGGTTACAACAGCATTGCCAATGCCGTAGGTATCGTGCAGAGGGTTGAGGGTTGTGACCAGCTGGGCTGTAGTAGCCAGAGGAACGCTGGCCAGTTTCTTAATCATCACTTTGGTAATGTCATAAGGGTTAACATCACCAAGCACTACTGGAGCAGCATCAGCACCGGAAAACAGATGACTGTTATCGACCACAATGCAGCCGGCGGCCTGAGCCTGAGGAATGAGGCGCTCACTTTCATCTCTGGTAGTCAGAAACAGAGCCACGTCGGCCTTGGAGAACTCAAACTCGTCAACGCAGGAAATGACATGATTTTTGCCACGCAGAGGCACGGCATCATACTCTGCTGACAGAGGGCTTAAAGGATAGAACTCATCGATTGCAAGCGCAGAATCCTCAAGACCTTCAAGTACCAGTTTGCCTACAATGGTGTCATAGCCGTAAATTGCCAGTTTCATCAAATTTCCTCACAGGCCTGACCTCAGGCCTCAACAAAAATCACATCCAAGTATACAACCTCAGTCAAGCCCCTGTTTCCTGCCCTGAATACTGCCTGCAAAGTGCAGCTGATGACACACAATCCCTGCAGCTGGACAGCACCAGGTGTGTGCCTCGTCAGCAGAGCACAGGATTGGCGCCTTGAAGAAGTTGAGCCGACTGAAGACTGGCAGTGCAGTTTTCAAAGATAAAAAAAGGCCCCTGACGGGGCCTGAGATATAGTTGGTTCCGACATCCGTGCCATGAATTTCAGGGGTGATGTTCAGGCAGGGAGCGATAACCTAAGCGCATAAAAAACTTATCAGTGGATGGTTGAGCCCACAGTTGAATCGGCACTGTGAGTACGCTCAAGCTCCAGATCAGCTCTGTCAATACGATCGGAATCAAGTGTGAAGAACTCGAGTTCCTTTAACAGAGACTGGATGAGAGAGTAGCAGTAAGCAGAAACGTCGGCAGCGTTGCCGGATACATCGACTGACTGCTGAGCCATCTCGGAAATACCCTGCATATTGCATGAAATCTCTGAAGTTGCAGAAGTCTGCTGAGAGGCTGCCTCTGCAATCTGAGCAATCTGCTCATTAACATTGGTTACGGAATCCACGATGGTGTTAAGAGTCATCTCAAGCTCGTTGGCTTCCTCAGCCATGGACTCCATCTGCTCTACAGAGCTGTGCATTGAGTCAGTTGCATCCTGGGCATCACTCTGAATGGTAGCCACCATGTCGGAAATTTCCTTGGTGGACTGGGATGTGCGGCTGGCAAGAGCTCGAACTTCGTCAGCTACCACGGCAAAGCCTCGACCGGCCTCACCAGCACGGGCGGCCTCAATTGCAGCATTAAGAGCCAGAAGATTGGTCTGGGCTGCGATATCATCAATGGTAGACACGATAGAACCAATGCGCTGGCACTGCTCAGCAAGACGTACCACCTTGACGGCATCATCCTTGTTGTATTCTGACTGCTCCTTAATGCGTGATACTGTAACACGCACCTTCTCCATACCTGCAAAGGTGTCCTGACGGGTATTTTCAGAGGTTTCCTGAGCATTAAGACAGTTACGTGCAATGTCAGAGGTAGTAGAAACCATCTCATCAGCTGCTGCAGCTACGGTGAGTGCACGGGTTTCAGACTCGGAAGCTCCCTTGTTAATAGCCATTGAAGACTCGTTGAGGGAGTGTGACTGTTCCTCAAGCATCTTTGATACAGCAATGGTACGGGCTACAGTGCGGTTAAGGGTCTTGGCAATAGAGTCAAAAGACAGGAAGATGGCGCCGATTTCGTCGTTATGAATGACACTGGTATCAATCCCCAGACGGAAATCACCCTGCTCAAGCTTATGAGCCATGGTAACAATCAGGCTGGTGTTACGGGAAATGTACAGGTACAGGGATGCTGCGAAGACAATGGCCATAATTACGCCCACTACTGTTACCACGGCAGTGATATACAGAATATGGGTCATGTCCATTTCATCAATGGCGTCGCCAAGGAATGAGGTATAGGAAACTACCAGAGAAGCCATGTTGGAGTTGGCTTTTGAGGAGTAAGGCAGGATATCAGACAGGAAAGACACCTGGGCTGCATCGTATTCGCCTGACAGCAGCTGTTTTTCAAAACGGGAGCCCTGAATGGACTTGACCAGAGCAAACATACTGTCACGGGTCTCACGGGCCAGCTGCTCCTGAATCAGCATGGATACGCGGTTGGAGGTGTCTTTGAGTTTCTGAACATCGTCAAGACCCTTTTTAATCATCTCAGGGTTAGGAGCTACCTGAAGACGGTGAAGCCATGCGTGAACTGCATTGTAATTGAAGTAAACCTGATAGGTACCCTGCATCTCCTTGTGGATGATGCTGCGCAGCCTCTTCTCAGAGTTATTGGTAGTTGTGATTGAGTACAGACACATGCTGGCAATCACAATTGACAACATAATTACAAAGCCGAATCCGGAGTAAAGCTTACCCCGCAGGCTCAGATTTTTTAGAAAACCCATTACATACCCCTCAATGTACTGAATATGCTGTTAGATCAGACGTTGTATAAGCTCATTGAGCGGCCAGATTCATACTTTTGGACCACATCAAACAAAACCACCAGGTCAGCCTGAAAACTGCTCCCGGACCTTTCTTATAAACACGCCTAAATACGTTTGTACACAGCCGCTTGCTGACTGAAAAAGTGCAGGGCGGTGCAGCTGCTCCTTGTACAACACCGCAAATCAAACAGATTCACATGTTGCTGTTTATTGAATCTGAAGCTGTTTGACCGCAGCAGCTACAGATCAGTGATTCTTTCCTTCTTTATACGCAGTAAAGAAATCCTTTTGCCCGACGGTCATGCAATATCAGCTGAGAGGTTAAAGTTCAGGATTACTTTCAGGAAAGCAACATGCTTTCATTGCCCTTGTTCCTGATTGAGGCGGCCTGCCTCCATAAACAGTTTCAATCCTGCCAGGTGGATTGACTGAACATTCTGATCTGCCGTGAAGACATACCAGATTCTCTCATGGCTACTGATGCTGGACTAAACATCAGGTTTAACTGCACGTGCATTTTTCGTGCATATGTGCAATAGCACAGTATATATTACACGTCTGTAAGTTCGTACAGTTATAAATAATTATGTTATTCAGTACCGGCTGAACATGGTCAGCCTTTACATAAGAGCATCAGGGAGCAAGCCATGATGTTCAAAGTAGCTGGTGGCTCCGTCTGTCTGAAAACTACTTGCAGCTTCCCGGTACCATGCGTGTTTAGGGCTCATGCATAGAGCTGCTGAAACAAAATGACAGGTATTAAACCCTGATAATGCAAATGCGTGCCACATGACATTTGCGGTACCAGACCGTGCAATCTACACGTTCAGGCAAGGTTACATGCTATAGGACAAATCACCTGTCAGGCAAGCGATTGTGTCTGTTGCATAACAGTTCTATGAGCATTCCCCAAAAATTGCATTCCAAATGTGCAAAATTTTCGCAACTGGCATGCATTTTGACGAGCTCATAATAAGGCTCACACTGCTGTAAACCTCATATGCATCTCTATGAGACTCATCTGAGCAGCCCCTGTTTTAAACAGACAGTTAAGTGAAAACAGCAGCTGGTAAAGAACAGCGGTTTTCAAGGTGCATCAGCCCCAAGGTGAACTGCCGTACTCATTTTGCACAGATCTCAATTGAGCCGGACAGGTCAGTGAGTGCAACCTGTTTACAGCTAAGGCACTGCTGATCAGGCATGTGATCCTGTTGATGCCAGGATCCTGATATCAATTTGGCCAATATGCCATTTATATCGGGATCAGCTCAGATTAATGCACAGCCTGTGCTTAATAAGATGCTACAGATCAACAAAGTAATCTGATGTGCACTGTCCTGATATAGCTACTGCATCTGTACAGTGCAAATGCATTTATATATCTATATATAACTGCCAGAGTTTATGTACAGAACGCTGCCTTCTGGCAGCTTCTAATTTCAACTGATAAGAGCAAAGATTTACATTTTAGACTGAATCAGAAAACAGTCAGTAGTGTACTGAAAAGCGCTGGCCATGCATGATGCCTTAAATTTGGCACTGCGGCCATAATGCGACTGGCGCATAATATCTCAAGAACAAACAAATACCGAATAATGCGAAAAAAATTCCTGTAAACGGCCTGAGCATATGGCCTGGACAGAAATTTAAAGACACTGATTCGATACCTCTTCATACCAGCCTATAAATCCCTGGATAACGATATAACAGCTTATGAAAGGATCCTAAGCAACAGCCGGGCCAAATATCTAATGTACCTAAAACATTAACAGGACCAGGAGTTAAGTCTGCTAATATATTGTTGTCAATGCATCATGTCAGTGTATTACATAGATGCCTGCATAATACTGTATGTTCAGCACTGAAGATGTATACACGAGGCCTTTGCAACTATAACTGATGAAACATGCTAATAAAAGATGATTGTGCTTAAATTTCACATATTTTGTCCAGAAGCACTATGAAGGTGAGCACATGGTCTAACCTTAATCAGACTCAAACTCTTCTCAGGAAACTCAGTGAAGCTAATACAAAAGTCACAATCAACTAACTGATGACAGATTACTGCACCATTGCCTTACAGATAAATGAAAGTCCAGGAAACACATGTCAATCCTGGGAGCAAAAGCCAGCCGCTGGCACAAAGGCAAATCCAATCATCCACGGCGGGGCGGAACGTTGGAGCAAATATTAGTAGCTGAACCAGCATATTGGGATACGAGTTTGAAGACAAGGCCATTGCACAACATCAGGCAGGATTAGCTATAAGTCTTTTTATCTGGCTCTGAAAGCGTTTTGAAAACTGATACGGAAGAATGATCGTCTATGACTGTTAACATGGCTGAATCCTCAGTCTGAGTACAGGCATGGTAATGACAGTGCATACTCAAACAAAACGCCATGAGGTTTTGCTGGGCGGAGGTGGTGATACGGGCAGGTATTTGCTGGCGGTTATGGTAAGGGCTTAGCTGGTATGGGCCTATGGGATGTGCTGTGTTGATGGGCTTGCAGTCTGCAGCGCCACAGGATGGCGGGCAGGCAGAGGGGGTGAGATTAAGTGGTTGCTAAAAAAAGGGGTACTCCTGAGGAGTACCCCTTTTGTGTGTTTGGCTTGCCTGACTGAAACATGTTCAGATCAGACAAAGTTTTTTAGTGATCTGTTAGCGCTGTGAACCATCCGGGACGGCGTTACCAGCTGCGGCTGATGCCTGTGCAGCTCTGGCAGCATCGTTGACCTTGCGGTCGATATCGTGGGTGTCGATTCGCTTGAAAGTCAGATCCTCCTTGCGCAGCTGAGATTCATCAAGAGTGAAGAAATCCAGCTCATCAAGCAGGCCGTCAATAAGGTTGGTACAGTAGGTAGCAACATTGCTTGCGTTGCCGGCTACATCTACAGACTGCTGAGCCATTTCGGAAATACCCTGCATGTTGTTGGAGATTTCTGAGGTAGCATTAATCTGCTCTTCTGCGGCAGATGCAATCTGGATAATCTGATCGTTAACGTTGTTAACAGCGTCACGAATGCGGGAAAGAGTCTGCTCGAGCTCGGAGGCTTCCTCAGCAACCAGGTTCATCTGCTCAACAGATGCATTCATGGAACTGGTTGCAGCTTCAGAGTCAGCCTGAACGCCTGCAACCATGGCAGAGATTTCCTTGGTTGAAGATGCGGTACGGCTGGCAAGGGCACGAACTTCGTCAGCTACCACGGCGAAGCCGCGACCGGCCTCACCGGCACGGGCAGCTTCAATGGCAGCGTTAAGAGCAAGCAGGTTGGTCTGAGCGGCGATGTCCTCAATGGTACCAACAATGGAGCCAATCTTCTGGGACTGCTCAGCAAGTTTGATAACCTTCTCAGCATCGGTACGGGTATTTTCAGCCTGTTCCTTAATGCTCATTACAGTAGCACGAACCTTGTCCACGCCCTTGTTGGTTTCAAGACGTGCACTTTCTGAGGTACTCTGGGCATCGTGACAGTTCTTGGCTATATCAGAGGTGGTAGACACCATCTCGTCAGAGGCTGCAGCTACGGTCAAAGCACGGCTTTCTGTGTCCTTAGCGCCGGTAATAACGGCGTTAGAAGCGGTGTTAAGGGTCTGAGCGTTGGTGTTTAAGGACTCAGAAATGGCAATGGTACGGGCAATAGCACGGTTTAAGGTAAAAGCAATATCCTTGAAGGACCTGTAAATACGACCAATCTCATCCTTATGGATATCAGATTCTTCCACATGAATATTGAAGTCGCCGCGCTCGACCAGCTTGGAGAACTTGAGGATGTTCAAAGTGCTGTTAACGATATAGCTGTACAGTACGTAAGCAAAGAACAGAGCAATGATAGTACCTACAATGGTCAAGGCCAGGGTGGTGTAAATATGATGAGTCATGTCCAGATGGATTACATACTGGGTAACCTCATTGGTGTAGGAATAAATGAGGTTGGACAGGTCCTTGTTTGACTTTGAGGACCATGGCAGCACTTCCTTCAGGAAGACGTCATCTGCTTCCTTGTATTTTCCGGCCTCAAGCAGAGGCTTGAACTGGGAGTTCTCGATAGAACGGACCAGACTGCTCAGGTCATTGAGAACTTCTGATGTCAGAGAGGCAAAGTGATTCTGTGGAAGACCCTTTGCTACCATGTCCTCAAGAACCTGAACCTTTCCAAGACCGTCAGAAACAACCTTTGGGCTTGGGCTCACCTGCAGCACGTGCAGCCATGAGTGAACATCATTGTATGCAACGTGCATTTTGAACACTTCAGCCACGTCATTGGTAATAAGATTACGAATCTCATTACCTACACGTGAGGAACTGACCATGGAATACAGTGCGATAGTGGCCACGCTGAATGCAACCAGAATCACGAATCCGAATCCTGATAGCATCTTTCCCTTGATGCTAAGCTGCTTAAACATAGAAGCTCCTAAAATATAAGCTGAAGCACAGGCTCCAACAGCCAAACAGATAAGTTTGAGGTACTACCTCAAAGCTGCACTAAAAAACTCTTAACTCCTGTCCGGCACAACCGGACACCTCCTGCATTCAATATTGAAGCGGGAAAAGGGTTACATAACTGAAAAACAAAAACAGGCTGTCCCGCAACTTCAATGCACAGATGCAGGTTTTGCCTGAAGAATTCTGATGTTCTTACTAAATGGGGCAAAGAATTACCTTTATGACACATTTAAAAAGGTCGTGTCATATGTATTTCTTCACCGGCTCCGCATAGAGCTGCCATTAAACAGCCTTTCCATTACGCCTGCACGGGACGTGGGAACAAAAAATTACAACAATTACGCATTATTATAATCCTGTATGATTTCTTTCTGCATAAAGTTGGCCATCTTGCGAATCTGTTGGGACTGTTTAGTTTCAATAACGCATCCGTATACGTATACGTATACGTATACGTATATTTGCAGGCCCGTAAATAAAAACAGACAGGATAAGAAAGAATGCCCTTGTAAAATCGTATAAGGTCTCTGGCATGCTCAGAGCATCCGACATATTAAATCTGACAGATGAGATAACAGAAAGATAAATAGAACTGCCTTATGCTTTTTAATTAACTCTCAGGAAGCGGTCCTGTATGCATGGACAACAGCAGGTAAGTTGTCCCCTCGGGACTGCTCACCCCCGTCTGCCATAAACTGAGTACGCTTTCTAAAAGTATTAAGTATGCGTATCACCTGATGGGTGAGTTAACACACAGGTTACAAAAGTAAATGTATCCTTATTATTGTCCTCTCCGGATTTGAGCGCACAGGAGTCAATCGAGTTGAGCTCGATATAACTGGAGAGCCTGAACACATAAACAGTCTGTAGCGTTTCCACAGAGCAGATTTGCAAGGTATACGTGCAAAATCCAAGCATGTGAACATTCAGCTGAGCAAAGATGCGTGCTCGATAACGTCATTAGTTAATTAGCTGAATTATATAGGTAACAATAATGACAATGCAAAGAAAACAGAACCGTATGTATCTTCTGCCCTGCCATCTCTACAAGCCTCATGGACAGGCCAGTTGCAAAAGGCGCCATGTTACCACAGACATAAATTAAATTTTCCCATAATCTTATCCGATCATACACCACTTGCATCACGTTTTTCAGAAAATATAGATATGCATTTTTCCATGAGATGCAGGCCATAATGCACGGACACATCATATCCGTGCTTGTTTGACCAGGATGCCATGTCACAAAATTCCTGCATCTATACTCACTCAGGGCGGCTTTGTCATCATCTCGGTTTATAAAATCACACCCAATAACATACCTGGCGACCGAGGTCATAAGCGCACCAGTTGCGTTACGGACCTGGCCGCAGACCGCCATGCTGGTGCATCCCTCATGATATCCATAATCATTGCTGCTCAGCCATGAAGACCGGCTATGATTCCCCATGCTTAATACTTTAAACCAGGTGCCACAATCACACCTGTATTACAGCCTTTCCCTGGCGTTAACGGAACTAATCACGCCGCATCTTGCGAAACACGGTAGCCACTACTCCAAATACCTCAAACTCAGCTTGTCCCATGGGTCCGTAAGGCACAACCCTGTCCTGGTTTTCCTTATGCTCATACTCATGTGGATAGCAGAAATACCGTATGGCAAAGCGTCCCCTGCTTCTTATAACCACCAGCTGTCCACTGTCGGGAATGAGGTCTCGCCTGACCACCACATAATCTCCCTTGCATATACCAGCTTCCTTCATTGAGTCAGAGGACATTGCAAATATAAAAGAACCTGGCTGTCCTACGGTAAAGATTTCATTAAGATCTATCTCTTTTACCTCACCTGGATGCAGCTCCTTTTCTTTTTCTTCGCTGTGGTTAACCAGCATGCTCTTGATGGTCATTGCATCTCCTTAAGGACCATGTCCCCCTGCCCATGTGCAGGACGCGCTGCCTATGCAGGCATAGGCGCCATGCCCAGTAGTCCAGCCGCCCCTGCAGGCATAAGCGTCATGCCCAGGCGTCCAGCCGCCCCTGCAGGCATCAGCTTCTTGCCCAGGCGTTCAGCCGCCACTGCAGGCATCCGACATCATGGACAAACAGCCAGCCCCCTGACAAGAATGTGGTTGCATGCCAAAGCCACCTGTTGCACTGCAAACAGGCAGCAATACAAATGTTCCTTTTCTTTCAAGTCGCTGGCTCATTCTGACAGCGCGTGCCTCCTCAAGTGTCTCCGCAAGTCACTTAAGTCATCCGGACATGGCAACATCACTGGCCTTATACAGCCATTGTTTCGGGGCTAATTGTATGCAAAGTGATTAATAGCAAGGCTATTTTTAGTTTTTGCGCTCTTTTGATTGTACAATATCCAAATGTCTGCCCCGGCCAGCTCATAATTGTTTATGCGAGACTATGTTTCAGACAGGCTGGTGGCCGTTACCTGCAGCCCAGGTGCAACAGTGCACCTCCGAGGGCTCAATAACTTCAGGACTTTATTCAGATGCAAGAATTCATCTACACCATCAAAGATCGTGATGGCATACATGCCCGTCCAGCTGGCGTTCTCATCAAGGCCGCCAAGGGCTACCAGAGCAAGATTACCATTGAGGCTCACGGCAAGACCGCCGACCTCAAGGGCGGTATCTTTGCCCTCATGGGTCTGGGCATCCGCTGCGGCTGGGAAGTAAAGGTCACCGTCGAAGGCGACGATGAACAGGTTGCAGCAGTAGAGCTCAAGGAGCTCTTTAACCAGACCATCTAGTCTGCACCCTGCCTACGCAGTCCTTCCGGCATCGACCGGAAAATGAACACAGCGCCCTGAAACCGGAGGAAAACGGCTTCAGGGCGCTGTTGTTTCAGGAAGTCATGAACCGCTGACTGTAAACTGTAAGCAGCACATGCAAACACGGTCAGACGCATATTAACATTGGTAAAATTGTGCAGATCGTCATCTGTATCAGGGCAAAGGGACAAATGCTAAGTCACAGCTAAGCATGTAGGGGCAATAATTATGCAGCAATCAACACTTTATCAATAGGGGGCAACATGAGCGACCTGTTTAACAAGCTCAAGGACGGAGCCAGTGCTCTAGGCAAGAACATTCCAAATATGCCTAAAGGCATGGATTCCAAGGCAGGCATGTTAGGCGCTGCCGGTGTCGGCGGTCTGCTTGGCGCTGTATTTGGCGGTTCCAAGAACGTAAAGCGCACTGCCAAGAATGTTGCCGTAGTGGGCGGTTCTGCAGCTCTGGCTGCCCTTGCCTATAAGATGTATCAGAACTGGAGCAATGGCAGGAGCTCAGGCCAGGGACAGGCCCCGGCCGGAGGCTATGGTGCTTCTGCAGGCGGCTATGGCTCTGCCGGTGGTTACGGTGCCCCAGCAGGAAACGGTGGTTATGGAGCCCCGGCCGGTAACGGAGGTTACGGTGCCCCTGCTGGAAACGATCCTTTTGCTGACTTCAACTCTCAAAACTCCCAGCAGGAAATGCAGATGCTCGCCAATGAAGGAGGTCGTCTGATTATCGAGGCCATGATCTTCGCTGCCCGCGCCGACGGCCATATCGACGCCCAGGAGCAGGAAATGATCATGACCGCTGCCCGTCAGATGGGAGGAGACACCAATAACATGATTCGTGAGTTCCTGAGCAAGCCTCTGGACCCACGCGAGCTTGCCTCCAAGGTCAGAAACCGCGATCAGGCTCTGGACATTTACCGCCTCTCCGCTGCTGCAATTGTAGCTGACAACAACATGGAGATGCGTTACCTCAATGATCTGGCAGCAGCCCTGCAGATCGACAATGCTACCCGTGCCCAGCTTGATAACGATGCCAGCCAGCTGCGTCTTCAGATGAGCGGCCAGTAGACTTCATCACGTAATGCCCCTTATAACAGCTAATCCTGGTGGGCTTTTACCAATAACAAAATGCATTGCTCCATGAGCAGGAGTATTGCCTGCGCAGGCTGTGCTGCAGCCATATCTGACGCATGAATCAAAACCCTGCGCAATTGTGACAACAAAGCCGAAAGTTCACAAAGGGGATGGCCCATGAATGAGCCATCCCCTTTTCCATGTTTACAGTTGATAAGGAATAACCCCGTCAGCTCCCCATCATCAGTAGCTGACTACCTTTCCCAATGACAGTTTGCCGTACGTACTAAATTTATGTGGGGTGTGATGCTGGACCTGATTTCTTTAAGATTTCTGCATGTTTATTAACAAGCAGGAGACTTATATGGGTGTTAAAAATGAAACACCAGTAGCTTCTTGTAAACG
>NZ_JALKIK010000064.1:0-16443 GCF_023050955.1 Anaerobiospirillum sp. NML120511 | reverse complement strand
CTCTTTATCAGATTTCTTGACCAAGTGTCAGGGTTATGAGCTTAAACCTTTAGCACAATGCAGCTCATTTAAACTTGAACAGATTTTTAACAGGTCTGATTTATGCTTTGTCGAGTCAGCATGATTTATGTGATCTGGATCAAGGCGTGTGTTTCCCCTAATTTTCAAATTTCCTGAAGTAATGAGATTACTGCACAGCTCACATAAGCGCATCTTCAGTGCCAGCATGAGCTGACAGTGGTAAGTCCAACTACAATGCCACCTCAAAAGTATGCTGCCTGCTCAAAAGTATGCAGCCTGGCTCAAAAGTATGCTGCCAGAAGACCAGAGAATGAGTAAAACAGCTGCTTGCAGGGCATCACCTGTATGGCAGGATACCAGCAGTGTGTCCATGACTTGCGTACTGTATCTGCTGACCACTTAACGCTGTGTGACTGTCTACGATTTTAGGTCAAAAGCACCGTCGGATCAGGACATTTTGGTACAAACTGTGCGCCAGGTAAAAAACCTGCCTCAATAATATGGCTCAAGCACCATATTTAAATACATGACAACTCAAAAAGCACAATAATGTTCGTTTGCACGCCCATCTTTAATGCAGCCCTGGCCGCCGCCCTTGCGACGCTGCGCTGCGCCGCAGCGGCGCCCGATGCCCTCTGCACATAAGCAATGAGCCCGCCTCATCCATACGGAAAAGACGGGCTCATCTTTTGGGCCGATGGCAGCCGCAGCTGCCTGCAGCCGTGTGCTGCAGGCGCAGGCGCAGCTGGGTCTGCAGCCGGGGCAGCGATTACTGTCAGTGCTCCCTGGTTGAGGCAAAGGTAATCTTTGGATAGCGCTCCTGGGCCAGAGAAAGGTTAACACCTGAGGTGGCCAGGTAGGTCAGGCTGTCGCTGCCATCAAGGGCCAGATAGGTAGGAACCTTGTCCTTGAACTCCTCAAGGGCCTTGTTGTCATCGCAGTGTACCCAGCGGGCAGTGGTGACATTAACGGCCTCGTAAGTAGCATCAACGTTGTACTCATGCTTGAGACGGGAAACTACCACGTCAAACTGCAGCACACCCACGGCACCTACGATGAGATCATTGTTGATAAGCGGACGGAAGACCTGAACAGCGCCCTCCTCAGAAAGCTGGAGCAGACCTTTGAGCAGCTGCTTCTGTTTGAGCGGGTCGCGCAGACGGATACGGCGGAACAGTTCAGGGGCAAAGTTTGGAATGCCGCTGAAGTGCAGCTCTTCACCTTCGGTGAAAGTGTCACCAATACGGATAGTACCGTGGTTGTGAATACCGATAATGTCACCGGCTACAGCCTCGGTGGCAATGTCACGCTCACCTGCCATAAAGGTTACGGCATCAGAAATCTGAACATCGCGGCCAATGCGTACATGACGCATCTTCATGCCCTTTTTGTACTCACCTGATACCAGACGCATAAAGGCGATACGATCACGGTGCTTAGGGTCCATATTTGCCTGGATCTTGAAGATAAAGCCGCTGAGCTTCTCTTCGTCAGCCTTGACCTCACGGCTGTCAGCGGTACGGCTGAGCGGTGTAGGAGCCCACTCGGTCAGACCGTCGAGCATGCAGTCCACGCCAAAGTTACCAAGAGCGGTACCAAAGAATACAGGAGTAAGCTCACCTGCCAGGAAGGCCTCATGGTCAAAGCTGTTGGAGGCCATGGAAATAAGCTCCATGCTCTCACGCAGCTCCTTTGCCAGGTCCTCACCTACGGCAACATCAATCTCAGGATTATCAATGCCCTTGATGGTGCGGCGCTCCTGAATATGGAAGCCCTCACCTGAGTGGTAGAGAATGACCTCATCGCGCAGGATATGGTAGATGCCCTTGAAAGACTTGCCAGAGCCAATTGGCCAGGTCACAGGAGCACACAGAATCTTGAGCTCGGACTCAACTTCGTCGAGCAGCTCCAGAGGATTGCGGGTCTCACGGTCAAGCTTGTTCATGAAAGTAAGGATAGGAGTATCACGCAGACGTGTTACTTCCATGAGCTTGCGGGTACGATCCTCAACACCTTTGGCTGCGTCAATAACCATCAGACAGGAGTCTACGGCTGTGAGCACGCGGTAAGTATCTTCAGAGAAGTCTTCGTGGCCAGGGGTATCGAGCAGATTGACTATGCAGTTGTTGTAAGGGAACTGCATTACCGAGGTGGTAACGGAAATACCACGCTCCTTTTCCATGGCCATCCAGTCCGAACGGGCAAAGGAGCCGGTACTGCCACGACCCTTTACCTCACCGGCACGCTGAATGACGCTGCCAAAAAGCAGCACCTTCTCAGTGATGGTAGTCTTACCCGCATCAGGGTGGGAAATGATTGCAAAGGTACGTCTCTTGTTGACCTCTTGCAGGAAATTCTGATCAGCCATAGCCCTAACCACATGAACCGCACCACTCCGGTCCCATGCCTCTGCGGACATCACCGGCTCAAAGATACGGAAGTTGAAGACCAGGATTGACTCATGGCCACCAGGGCTCATGGGCACATCCGTGTATCTGAATACCGCAGCACCAAAGACGGCTGCAGATCTGCCCAGGCGGGCAAAGACCCGATATTTTAGCACAACACAGCCCAGGCTCAGGGGCTGGTTGAGGGGATAAGGTAACACAAAAAAAGACAGCCACCACTGCACAGGCACAGGCAGGCCGCAACAGGGCAGCAAAAAGGAAGGAAAAAGGGGATTGAGGCTCCGGCCATGCACACGGCCATGGCCAGAGGCCCCTGTACAGGACCTGGCCGGGCCGGCATGGCAGGCAGGCTGGGGCCGGAACAGGGCAGGCAGCGTCAGCGCAGCAGGCGCCGTCGGCGGCGCTGACGACGCCGGCGGCGCCTGCGGCCAGCCCGGGAGGGCCTTATACTAATCGAGGCCCTCTGGCATTGGGAAGACACGGTGAATCTGCTCGTCACCGGTCATGATGACTTCATCGCTGCCACCACGTTCCTTGAGGAAAGCAATGATGTCCTGAACAATGTGCTCAGGTACGGAGGCGCCGGCAGTTACACCTACGCGCTCGGCACCGGCGAGCATTTCGTCGGTAATGTCAGAGCAGTCATCGATAAGGAATGAGCGAGCCCCGCCCCCCTTGGCCACTTCGCTCAGGCGCTTGGAGTTGGAGCTGTTCTTTGAGCCGGCCACAATCACAAGGTCACACTGCTCGGCCAGTACCTTTACTGCAGCCTGACGGTTCTGAGTAGCAAAGCAGGTGTCATCACGGCGTGGTCCCTCAATGAAAGGGAACCTGGCCTTAAGAGCATTTACAGTAAGCGCAGTCTCATCAATGGACAGAGTGGTCTGGGTAGCAAAAAGAGCGCGGTCAGTGGTTAAAGACAGATTGGCCACATCCTCAGGGGTAAGGATAACGTGCACCTTGCTCTCAGGGCCGCTGTACTGACCTACAGTACCTGCTACTTCCTGGTGACCGTCGTGACCGATGATGACCACTTCCTTACCCTCACGGGCAGCACGGGCAACCTTGAAATGCACACGGCTTACCAGCGGACAGGTAGCGTCAATTACGGTCTCAGCCATGCTCTCGGCTGCTTCAAAGGTTTTGGTACCTACACCGTGGGCAGAGAAAATTACCACCTTGTTCTCAGGCTCAGGAATCTCATCCAGACGCTCAACAAAGTGTGCGCCTCTTGAGGCCAGATCAGCCACTACATGCTTGTTATGCACCACCTCATGGAGCACATAAACCTTTTGAGTACCATACTTCTCAAGAGCACGGTTAACCACGGCAATGGCTCTTTCAACACCGGCACAAAAACCACGTGTTCTGGCAAGGTAAAGCTTAAAACTCACAGATCAGATCCTCAAAAAACAATGACATTTCCATATCATGCCCCGCCCCGGCGCCCTGCAGACCACCATGGGCCGCAGCGCCAGGCGGCGGGTGCCGGCCTGGCGGCCTGCCGCCGCAGGCCTGCGCAGGCCGCTGCCTGCAGTCCGGCTCCCGCGTGCAGCCATGCCTGACATCACTGGCCTTCACTGGCGTGATAGATGCGCTGCTCGATGAACTCGTCTATAGGAATGTCACGGTTAAGACGGCGGTTGAACGGTCTGCTGGAATCGCGCTCAATCAGATCCTGCTCAATCTTGACGGAAATACCGCCCTTGAACTGCTCAAAATTCTGCTCGAGATCGAAAATCAGACGGGCAAAGTTGCGATAGTCAGGTGCCATGGTGGACAGAGCCGGGGTCATGAACAGATCGACTGTTTCATTATCAAAGCCAATCACTCCCACCTTGTCCAGCAGGTCTGGTGACTGTTCGCGCAGGTATTTCATAAATCCCACGCCAATCATGTCGCAGCCACACATTATGCCATCGTAGCGTTCGTAAAGCCTGTTTTCGATAAATATTCGCCCCGAGTTATAACCATGCTCTATGCTGAATTTGCCCTCCAGAATCATAGGCTCAAAATGTGGTCTGTTATCGGCTCTTAAGCGGTTGCAGAACTTGTAGTAACCGTCACGGCGCATCTGACCTGAGAGCTTGCCAAGATCACCTGACAGATGCAGGATGCGGGTAAAGCCATTGGCATAAAGATGCTCACAGGCTCTGATAGAAGAGTTGAAATCGTTGGAGTACAGGCAGCGCACACCCTTGGTGGTGTCGACATTCTTGTCGAGCACTATGATGTGGCGGTCATGGGAGGCAATGCGGGGAATGAAAGTTGCCCTGTCATCAAGACCGATAAAGACGGCCGCACTGATGCGGTGGCTGTCAAAGGCATCGTTGATGCTGCTGACAATGTCGTCCTCGGTCTCAGAAGGCACCAGTACGTCATACAAAATGGTGTAGCCGCGCTTTTTGGCCTCCACTGTGATGCAGGTGAGCATCGAGTTGTCGTAATGGGAATTGATACGTTCAAACAGACCGTCATTGAGGCGGGTCAGAAAGTACACGCCAATAACACGTGGCGAAATGCCCCGCAGAGCCTGTGAAGCAACATTAGGCTTGTAATTGTGCTTCCTTATGACCTCAAGCACCCTGCGCTTGGTCTCCTCAGGAATATCCGGATAGTTGTGCAGAACCTTGGATACGGTAGAGCGCGATACTCCCGCAAGCTTGGCAATATCTGTACTGTTCATAAAAATAACTCTTAGGGATCTGTCCTGAGCAAATAAAGGTTTTTCAGCTACGGCAGTGGCTGTCAGAGTTCAGCCGGGGGCAGCAAATGTCTGCTGCCAGGTAACTGATGCACAGACCTTTTCATATAAGTTCGTACCAGAGCGCACTGCTTACGGCTTCGGCTACGCCGTCCGGCCCCCGGCCGGAATGCCCTGCAGGCCGGGCTGACGCCGCTGCGGCGTCTGACAGACCGACGGCGGGCCTGTTTTGTGTTACGAACAGAGTTTCCTGATTTGTGCACGTGCTCAGGAAGTGGAGACAATTTAAGCAACAAATCTTATTGGCGCTCATAAGTATAAGCTTTTGCAGGTATTCATAACAGTGCACCCGGGGGCTGTGCACTGTATTAGCCAGCTTATAAAACCCACACTTTCATCAATGAGTGATACACGTTTACATGCTTTATTTATGGCCTTTTATACCTGTTTCAGCCCCCAAAACGCGTCAATATTCGTAACTGTTCGCACATTATTTTACGAACATGTTCGCATATAACAGCCATACTAACAAAGGAAATGGCTAAAAACCAGGCCATACTTCACATCTTTCGTTATCCGTAACTCACTGATATCAGTCCGGTCCCATCTCCCGCCATCAGCAATCATTAAACGGCCTGTATAGGCAATTGTATTCTGTGATCCAGCTCATCTTTTTCTAAAGTTCAGCCACTGATACGTGATCTGAATCACGTAATAGCTATGGATAACCCGCCCCAATTTTCTATAATCTAAACCAGATAACACGTGTTCGTAATTTCTCACGAATAAACACAGATTACGAAACGGTTCGTGCTAAAGGTCAGACCGCAGTTTCTGACCTGCGTCCCTGAAATACCGTACAGGCACAGAGCAATTACGCTGGTGCATCCCTTAGTTGATGCTGGCAATGCCGGTACCACCTCCGGTACCACCACCGCCTGCAGCTGCAGGCATGCAGACATGTGCAGCTGCACAGGCACTGGAGCTTTGTGATTTTTCCTTTCTCTGTCCTGACAGATTCAATCGATGCTGGAGCCAAACACATGATTACCAAAGAGCTTAACTGGGCATTCATACGCAGCTATGCTGAAGTTCACTGTGAGGACAACTCAGGTATTGAGCTGGACTGGCAGCTGCGAACTGTCGATGAGTTTGAGCTTGCCGGGGAATTTTACGGCGAGCGTCTTTTAAGCAGTGATGAGCTTAATGAAAGCGGCCTGTATGGTGACAGAAGCTTCAGGGACAATGTAAATAAGGTCTGGTACCTTGATCTGACCTTAAAGGCTGACAAGCCTGTAGTCATGCCACGCACTCTTATCGACCTGCGCGTTCCTGTAGACAATATCCAGTCTCTGTGGCTGCCTGCCATTCAGACTCCGGGCAAGAACTACCGTGCCAAGGGCATGCTTGAGTATTACTGCAGCCTTACTACCCATATCTGTAATGTAGCCCCAATGGGCTCACTGTACTCAGCAGAAGGCATCAACAAACTGTCCTTTGCTCTGTCCGACTGCTCCAATATCGTTACCATTACCGGCGGTGCCTACGAAGAGGAAGAGTGTGTACGTCTTACTTTCTCCCTTTTTGATGAGCCGGGCGCTCCAACCAGTGAATACAAAGTTACCCTGCGCCTTGACAGCTCAGCCATGAGCGTCTTTGCTGCCGTCAAGAATATCTCCCGCTGGTTCGAGCGCACTGTTACCCCATATGTCATGCCTGTGCCTGAAGGCGCTTTTGAGCCTGTTTACTCCACCTGGTATGCATTCCTGCAGAATATCAGCGAGCAGGAAATTGAAGATCAGTGCCGCATTGCCTCATCTCTGGGCTGCAAGACTGTAATTGTTGATGACGGCTGGCAGACTGATGACAACAACCGTGGCTATGCCTTCTGTGGTGACTGGGAAGTTTCCCGTACCCGTTTCCCTAATATGAAAGAGCATGTAAAGCGTGTTCATGAGATGGGCATGAAGTACATGATCTGGTTCTCCGTTCCTTTTGTCGGCGGCAAGTCCAGAAACGGTCCTGAGTACAAGGACTACAGCCTGTGCTTTAACCCACGCTGGGGCGCATATGTGCTTGACCCGCGCTATAAGAAAGTACGTGACTTCCTGGTTAACACCTATGTCAATGCCGTAAAGGAATATGATCTCGACGGCCTCAAGCTCGACTTTATCGACGAGTTTGACATGCGCCAGGCCGATGAAAAGGCCCGTGCTTATGATGCCGCCCGCTGCACCCAGTCCCTGCCTGAAGCCGTGGACATGCTCATGACTGAATTACGTACTGCCTTAATGGCCGTGCGCAGCGATATCCTCATTGAATTCCGTCAGAACTATGTAGGCCCTATGATTCGCGGCTACGGCAATATGTTCCGTGCCCATGACTGTCCAAATGACAGCCTCATGAACCGCATGACCACCACTGATGTGCGTGCCATGGCTCTGAACACAGCCGTACACTCTGACATGTTTACCTGGTCTCCTCGTGAGTCCGTAGAGAGCTCCAGTCTCCACTTTATCCACACCCTGTTCTCAGTGCCTCAGATATCACCAAACTGCAAACATCTGAACGATGAGCATCTGCTCATGGTCAGACACTGGCTGACCTTCTGGCGCGAGCACCGCGACCTGCTCATGAAGGGCCACATGGAGGCTTACCACCCTGAGCTCATGTACTCACTGATCTCAGGCACCTTAAACGATGAGCAGCTCATCATTACCGGAACCGATCAGCGCCTTGCCCTCTTTGACAGGGACAGCGTCCGTACCCTGTACCTGGTAAACGGCGCCATGCTGACCTCCCTTGCCATCAAGGCAGCCGGTTCTGAGGTAAAGGCAAAGGCCGAGATCTTTGACTGCCTTGGCCGTCAGGTCAGAACCATTGACTGCCTGGAGCTGAACAGCTCTCTTATGGAGCTTGAAGTACCAAAGTCAGGCTATGTAAAGTTCACCCGCAGCTGACCGCCAGGCTCAGGACCGCATCCAGGTCCAGGTCCAGACCAGGCAGACGCAGGCAGGGGCCGCCACGGACGCCGCCACTGAGGTGGCACCTGTCCGCCCTGCCCCAGCTGCAGCGCCCGCACCGCAAATTACACCAGGTGCATAAGGCGCATACCGTCTTACAGACAGGAGCAACCTCACACACCTTTGCAACTGTCTGTTTCTGAACATCTGCCCTCTCCGGCCACGTACAGCCCCCTGGCCTTGCGGCACGCCTTTGTGCCACGGCCCTGCGGCACGGCTTTGTGCCACGGCCCTGCGGCCAGGCCTTACGGCCCGGAGATGATGCAGGCAGACTCCACTACTCCAGGGAGCTGCGTCAGGCCTGCCTGACGTGGCTCCTTCTTAATACGAAAACTGGCTTATACAGCTGTCAGCATACAGTCTCAGGTCAGGTAATCTGAGGCCTGCGCAGACTGAAACGAAAAACGGTCATGGCCATTTACGGCATCGAACAGTTTTGCAGGCAGTTTACGCTGCTGTTCAGTCCCCTGTTTCTGCCGCCCCGCTCTGTCAGGCAGAAGCTAAACTGAGGAAATAACTATGAGTTCTACTATCGACACCACCGGAAGCAGAGTTCCTGACCCTGTTTCTCCTAAGGTCTCCATGAAGACCAAACTGTCATATGGTTACGGCAGCTTTGGTAAGGACCTTTCTCTTGCCCTGGTCAACGTCTTCCTGTTTTTCTATCTGACTGACGTTGCCGGTGTATCAGCTGCAACCGTAGGTATCATCTTCCTCGTAGCCCGTATCTGGGACACAATCAATGACCCTATCTGGGGTTATATCGTTGCCAAGACCAATACCCGCTGGGGCAAATACAAGCCATGGCTCATCATTGGTAATATCCTCAACTTCATCTTCATGGTCGCCTGCTTCAGCACCCACCTCTTTGAGGGTACTGCCCAGGTGGTCTACCTGACCATAGTCTACATCGCCTGGGGTATGGCCTACACCGTATGTGACGCTCCTTTCTGGTCCTTAATCCCTTCCATTACCCTTGATAAGGGCGAGCGTGAAGGCCTGCTGCCTTATCCACGTTTTGCCGCAACCATCGGCAGCTACATTGCAGGTGGTGTCGGTATCTACGCCGTACACCTCTTTGGTCAGGGCGATGACGGTCTTGGCTACATGATCTACGCCGGTATCGGTGGTCTGCTGGCCGTATCCTCTGCCTGGGTGACCTGCAAGTGGACTGAGCAGAATTATGCTGAGACCAGCGGCGATGACTTCAGCCTTAAGGATGCCTTTACCATCGTTACCAGAAACAAGCAGTTCCTGATTTTCCTCTCTCTTGCTTTCTGCTTCGTTATCGGTTGCGGTGTTAAGGACGCCCTTAACCTGTACATGTTCAAGTATGCCCTGCATGACGAGTCCATGTTCTCCACCATGATGCTGGCCGCTTCCGTTATTGCCGCCCCTACTCTGATTTTCTTCAAGCCTATGGTCAATGCCATCGGCCGTAAGCTGGTCTTTACCCTGGCTATCTCTCTGCCATTTGTAGCTGGAGGTCTGCTGGCCATCGCTGCCTGGGGTATGGCTCCACTGTATCCAATGGTCCTGCTCTCCGGCGGTATCACCGGCTTCTCCACTGCCGTTTACTGGCTGCTGGTAATGATCATGGTGGCCGATACTGTTGATTACGGTGATGTTACCTTCAACATGCGCTCTGAGTCCATGTACTACTCTCTGCATACTCTGCTGGCCAAGTGCTCCGGCGCCGTATCCTCAGCTGTAGTAGGTCTGTTCCTGAGCATGGTAGATTACGTTCCTAATGTTGAGCAGAGCGAGAGCACCATCAACGGCATCATCACTCTGTACTGGGGCGTATCCGTTCTGTGCCTTGTAGGCTGCTTTATCTACCTGGTCAAGTACCGCCTCAACGGTTCTGTACTTGATGACATCCAGCGCACTCTGACCCGCCGCTATGTCGACAGTATCGTAAGCAAGGCCGTTGAAAAGGACCCTGCCGAAGACAAAGCCGCTCTTGAGCGCGCCATGAAAAACTAAGAATACTTCTAACCAAAACTACTTTTTGGGGAGCCTCGGCTCCCCTTTTTCATGCCCCGCACCCAGCCACGGCCAGCATCCAGCCAACGCCCACATCCAGCCACGGCCTGCAGACCAGTACGGCTCTGCGCCACTTAGGCGTTGCGCTGCTCCAGTACGCTGCTGCGCTCATACCTCACGACCGGCATACTGCGCAGCAGCCGTGGCAGTACCCTGTGGGCATACTCCGGTTTTATGACAAACTTTATATATAAGATCGAGAGGTCCACTGCTCCAGACAAATGCCATGAGCACGGCCAGCGCACGGCCATCCCCCTGTCTGTGACAGTCTTTAAATCACCGTCATGACAAACTTTAAATATCACGGCCATAAGCTCCAGGCAGCCTGCGGCGATGTCATGCCCACCTGTCAGGTGTGCATGCCGCAGTCCGGCACTACAAGCACAGTGCGATTCAGGCCGGCAATCAAGGCAGGTGCGCTGCGGGCCTGAACTCCAGGCAAAAAACAGGGGCCCTGTACGGTCAGAAAATCTGACTGCACGGGGCCCCGTTGCTTACAGGTGCGGCCGCAGCTGCCGCAGCTGCATCCAGCGGCGGAGGCGGCTGCCAGCACGGCGGCAGCAGTTGCCGGAGCTTTAGCTGCGGTTGCGACGGCGACGGCTTGCAGGAGTGTCGTCGTGGGAGAAGATAGCCAGGATTACCATTAAAATGGCGCCGCCTACTACGGCCATGTCTGCCACGTTAAAAGCCGGCCATGACCAGGTAATGGTGCCGGCATCATCCTTGATGTAAAGGAGCAGGAAGTCTACTACATAGCCATGCCACAGGCGATCGATAAGATTACCAATGGCGCCGCCAATAAAGAGGCTGTAGGAAATGCAGTGCCAGCGGGCTGATGCCTTGGCTCTGAGCAGCACTACGGTAAAGACCAGGATCATGACAATGGCAATGCCTGAGAGCAGGTAGCGCTGCACGCCGCCCCAGGAAGCGAACATGCTGAAAGCCGCTCCATAGTTGTAGACATGAACCAGGTTGAAAAATGGCAGAACCTCGATGCCACGGCTGTTAAAGTCGATGTTCTCAACGCACCAGTACTTGGTCAGGTGATCGAGGATGATAACTACAATGCTCAGCAGCAGGTAACGGATACCATTGCGCTGACGGGTATTACGTAAGATTGATGAATTTCTTGACACGGTAATTCTTCTGAAACAAACATGGAAAATACCCATGGATCATAAGTAACTGACAGGCAAAATGCAAAGCTCATTACACCTGCCTGTCAGACCGGGCTTATGGCGCACCACTGGCTCAGCCAGCTTACGGGCAGCCAGGCTTGTCAGGGCAGGCCTCTGGCGCACCTCTGGCTCAAACAGCTTACGGGCAGCCGGGCCGGTCGGGCGGCCGCAGGCCTGAGGGCGACACCAGGGCCCGGCAAGGCATGATCAGGCCATGAGCCCAGGGGTGACCGGTTGGACGGCCAAACAAAAAGGCCATTGCCTGTCAGGGCAATGACCTTTTTGTGCAGGCGGCCTCGGCAGATTGCCGGGCCGTATGCTGTGCGGTCTGAAGCTCAGGCCGCATTTATGGTGCTGTTAGGCGAACAGACGCTTTTCACCAAAGCGCAGAATGTTCTCGAGGCAGCGTGGACATAAGGTTGGGTGCTCGGCATCCTGACCAACGCCTTCCTCGTAGTGCCAGCAGCGCTCACACTTCTGAGCAGAGGACTTGGATACGACAAAGCCTACCTTGACGCCATTGATTTCAGCAACCAGAGCATCGGCTGGAGCCTCGCTCTCATTGATGGTTACCTTGGAGGTAATGAGTACGAAGGAGAGCTCATTGCCCAGGGCCTTGAGGTCCTGTGCCATCTGGCCGTCAGCGTAAACAGCAACCTCAGCCTCCAGAGAGCCGCCTACCAGGCCGTCATTACGGGCCTTTTCAATGGCACGGTTGGCTTCATCACGGAAAGCAAGGATACGCTCCCAGTAAGCAGAGTTGAAGCTTGAGGTCTCGTCGAGAGCCTTGAGGTTTTCGTTTTCAAACCAGGTGGAGGTGAATACGAACTCGTCATGCTTGCCTGGCATAACCTCCCATACTTCCTGAGCGGTGTAGGAAAGGATTGGGGCAATCCAGCGCACCAGGCACTCTGCGATCATGTACAGAGCAGTCTGGCAGGAACGACGGGCCAGGGAGTCAGTCTTGGCTGTGTACTGACGATCCTTGATGATGTCCAGATAGAATGAGCCCAGCTCGATGGAGCAGAAGCGCATTAAGGTCTTGACCACCAGGTGGAAGTCGTAGTTGTCGTAATAGCCGATGATCTGCTCCTGGGTACGCCTGGCCAGGGAAACAGCCCACTTGTCGAGCTCAACCATGTCCTCGAACTTAACCATGTGCTGATCAGGGTCGAAGCCGTTGAGGTTGGACAGCAGGAAGCGGATGGTGTTACGGATACGACGGTAGGAGTCGGAGGAGCGCTTGAAGATTTCCTCGAATACGGCCATATCACCGGTGTAATCGTTGGTGGAGATCCAAAGACGCAGTACGTCGGCACCCATCTTGTCCCAGATTTCCTGAGGGGCAATTACGTTACCCAGGGACTTGGACATCTTGCGGCCCTGACCGTCTACGGTAAAGCCGTGGGTCAGAACCTGACGGTACGGAGCCTTGTCCTTCATGGCAACGGAGAGCATCAGGGAGGACATGAACCAGCCACGGTGCTGATCTGAACCCTCAAGGTAGAGATCGGCAGAGGCGCCACGGTTATCAGGACGCTGATCAGTTACGGAGAAGTGGGTGGAGCCGGAGTCAAACCATACGTCCAGGGTGTTTGGATCCTTGTAGTACAGTGGGGCTTCCTCAGCACTTACCAGATCCTCAACCTTGAGATCCCACCAGGCCTGGATGCCCTTCTTCTCAACAGCCTGAGCTACCTTCTCGATAATCTCGCTGGTGCGTGGGTGGATAGTACCGGTTTCCTTGTTAACCAGCACGGCACAAGGCATACCCCAGGTACGCTGACGGGAGATACACCAGTCGGTACGCTGGCTTACCATGGCCTCAATACGGTTCTGGCCCCAGGCAGGAATCCAGCGCACACCCTTGATCTCCTCAAGAGCGCGCTTGCGCAGACCGTGACCGTCCATGGAGATGAACCACTGCTGAGTGGCACGGAAGATTACAGGGGTCTTGTGTCTCCAGCAGTGTGGATAGCTGTGGGATATCTTATCGGCCTTTAACAGAGCCTTGCGCTCAACCAGAACCTTGATAACCTCAGGATTGGCCTTGAATACATTCAGACCTGCAAATAATGGGGTGTCTTTGACAAAGCAGCCATCAGGACCTACAGGATTGTAGATCTCGATGTTGTACTTCATGCACACAGCATAGTCGTCAAGACCGTGACCACCGGCGGTGTGAACGCAGCCGGTACCGGCTTCAAGAGTAACGTGGTTGCCCAGCACTACAGGAACGGTGATATCAAGGAAAGGATGATGGAACTTTAACAGCTCGAGATCCTTGCCCTTGCAGGTAGCAGCAATGGAGTAATCCTCTTCAGCAACGCCGACGGTCTTCATTACGCCCTCTACCAGGTCCTGAGCCATGATGTAACGGCCGGCCTTTTCGCCCTTGACGTCTACCAGAGCGTAGTCAAAGGACTCATTTAAGGAAATGGCACGGTTGGCTGGCAGGGTCCATGGGGTGGTGGTCCAGATTACGCAGCTGACCTCACCGTCACCGGCAGGATTGCCAAAGGCCTTTAATACGGCAGCCTGATCTTCGGCAACGAAGCGTACGAAGATGGCATCGGACTCTACGTCGTAGTACTCAACCTCAGCCTCAGCCAGAGCGGACTGACACTCCATACACCAGTAAACAGGCTTGTAGCCCAGTACGAAGTGGCCGTTTTCAATAACCTTGCCCAGTGCACGAATAATATTGGCTTCAGTGTCAAAATCCATGGTCAGGTAAGGATGGTCCCAGTCGCCCAGAACACCCAGACGCTTGAAGTCGACCATCTGAGCGGCGATCTGGCGCCTGGCGTACTTGCGGCACTCCTCACGGAACTGAGCAGCATCGATCTTCTCGCCTGGCTTGCCTACCTCACCCTCTACCTTTAACTCAATTGGCAGACCGTGACAGTCCCAGCCAGGAATGAAAGGGGCATCAAAGCCGGAGAGGGTCTTGGACTTGACGATAATGTCCTTTAAGGTCTTGTTAATCGCATGGCCAATGTGGATGTTGCCATTGGCATATGGAGGGCCGTCGTGAAGAATGAAAGTGTTACAGTTCTTACGGGACTCTCTGATCTTTTGATAGAGGTTGCGCTCTTCCCAGTTCTTGAGCATGGCAGGCTCGCGCTTGGCGAGATCACCACGCATAGGGAAAGCAGTCTGTGGAAGATTTAAAGTTGACTTGTAATCTGCCATTGGATGCATCCTAAAAATAACGATTAACACTAAAGCGTTGTGGGCTTGAGGACCTTTCCTCAACCATGAATCACTCCTGAAAGAAATTCAGGGTTGAGGTCCTCATCAGCCCGCCCGCCATTGCTATGGCCATGGCGGGCCCTGCAGGCCGTGTGGCCAGGCCTGGTGCCCGGCACGGCCTGCGTCCTTGCCTGCAGGCTATCTGCCCAGCAGACGGGCGGCCTTTTCCTTGTCGGCATTAATCTGGGCAGCAAGCTGATCCAGACCGGAAAACTTCATCTCATCTCTGATCTTGTGACGGAAGAAGACCTCTATTTCCTGGCCGTAGATGTCGCCTGAGAAGTCCAGAATATGGACCTCCAGAAGAGTGTGCAGTGTTCTGGTATTAAGAGTTGGACGGTAGCCAACATTGGCTACACCTCCGTAGATAAGTCCGCCACAGCGAACCTCAACTGCATAGACGCCCTTGAGAGGGCAGACACGGCGGTTGAGGTTGATATTGGCTGTTGGAAAGCCCATGGTGCGTCCAAGAGCATTGCCATGAACAACGCGTCCGGCAATGGAGTAAGGCCTGCCCAGGAAGCGCTCCACGGTATCAAAGTCACCGTTGTTCACCAGACCACGAATCATGGTGCTGGAAATACGCTCCCCCTCCTGCTCAATCCTGTCTACAGCTGAGCACTCAATGCCTGCAGCCTGACAGCACTCCCTGAGATTTTCAAAGGTATAGGCACCACCCTTGCCAAAGTTGAATGGTGAGCCTACGGTTACACTTTTGACCCCCATCTGATCGCGCAGCATGGCCACAAAGGCCTTGTCATCCTGATCGGCAAACTTGCGGGTAAAACTCAGACAGAACACATTTTCAACGCCAAAGGCACGGAAGGTGCGCAGCTTGTCACGGATAGAAAAGAGACGTGGCGGAATGCTGCGGGCAAAGAACTCCATAGGCTGGGGCTCAAAAATCAGTACTGCGCTTTCAAGTCCCATCTGACGGGCCTTATCCTGCATACGGCTGATTACCGCCTGATGACCGATATGAAAGCCGTCAAAATTACCTATGGCAAGGGCAATTCCTTTGGAGCTTCCATGAAAATCAGACAGCCAACGATAAAGACGCATGATTTTTGTGTTCCCTGATATGAACGTTTTTACTTTCAGTACGGGGATAGTACTGACTCAAAGCGAGCCTTTCCCCGTCTGTGACCTGCATGCTCTGCATACGGCCATGACAAAAACACAACAGACCGGAGCACAGGCCCACGGTCTGCTTGAGTTAATGGCCACAGCAATATGAAAAGCCTCCGTGCCTGAGCACAGCCAGCCCGGCGGTAACTGTCAAGAACACCAGTCATAAACAGCGCCCGCCCACCAGCCGTGCCGTGGCGTCAATGCAATGATCAGAATGCAGCCGCAACTGCCCCGAAATCCACGGTCAGCCCGGAACCTCCAGCCGGCCCGGCCCCCGAGCCCGCCTGTTTCTCAAGGACGGAATGAAGGCTCCAGCAGCCGTGCAAGGCCGGCAGCATCTGACACGCGTCCCACATCAGCAGCCCGGGACCTGAACCGGAATCAGGTCCCCGCTGCCTGCACAGGCTGAGTGCAGGACCTGCCTGCCATACAGCCTCAAGACGCGCAAAAGCGCATCGGGACGGCACTCATTACAACAGACTATCAATTATAGCGGTAAATAGTCATTTGTGTGCCATTACCTGCAAAACCAGGCACTACAATTGTGCACACATCCCCACAAAAAGCCCATAAAATGCCCGGACTTCCCACTTTTGGCCCGACCCTGTTCATCCTGTACCTTACATACAAGTGCCCTCCCTGCCCGACCAGCCACCGCCCCGCGCCCTGCCCAGCCC
>NZ_JALKIK010000063.1:0-16878 GCF_023050955.1 Anaerobiospirillum sp. NML120511 | reverse complement strand
TTATGAGCTTAAACCTTTAGCACAATGCAGCTCATTTAAACTTGAACAGATTTTTAACAGGTCTGATTTATGCTTTGCCGAGTCAGCATGATTTATGTGATCTGGATCAAGGCGTGTGTTTCCCCTAATGATGATTATGAACGGTAGCAGGAAGAGTATGAGATTCAGCCTGCACTTAGGACTGATAAGGCGCAGGTGGTGATGATTGCGATGCTGCTAATGATTGCTATGCTGTTGATGAAGGTTGAGGTGGTGACGGTAAAGCCATGTCGTTAAGGTACATGGCGGAATTGGACCACAACTTGGCAGGGTACCTGGTAGCACCCTAAACAGCCAATTGAGCTCAACTCAGGCAGGGTAAATGGTGGTGCAGTACTTTGCCATGGCTTTGACCACAGATCGGCTCAGATCATGGGTATTGGCAAAGGCAAGAACAAGGGCAAGGGCAGGGCAAAGGGCCTGTGCTTTTGGATGGACTGAGACAGAATGGTACGTTCAGATGTGGGTAGCTGCAGGCGCGGCTCAGCTTTGTGCAGCAGCATGAAATGGCTCAGTCTAAAGCCTCTGTGCCGACGGGCACTTATTGCTTACTAAGACTTCAGAGAGCAGGATGTGATCCATCCTGCTAAGGAGCACTCCTAATAAAACAGAAAGACATGGCTTATTTACCTGAATCTTGCATATGCAAGAATATTCATACAACAAATGAGGTAAAGCCATGTCCAGCAGTTACTTTACACCAAGTCAGGCTGATTTAGTATCACCAGCACCTGCCTTCTACAGTCAGGAAGTGAGCACTGAGTATCATGTGCAGTCATATGAAATGAGCCTGTCTATTAATTTTGAAGCCTCGTAATACCGTATTTCTATGCCCGTATAAGACGGGGAGGAGCCCAGGGCTCAGGTCACTTCTGACATTGAACAGTACGCCACAGGGCATAGCTATAGGGCATGTTGCTTTGGACTTTGAGAACAGCTTTGAACTCATTGCCTTTAGCAATCCTCCGAATGAGGACGTTTACAGCCTGATTGTGTCACTGCTCATAGCAAAGTCTTACATTTACATTTCACTTGCCTGGCAGCTGATGCCTGACTTTTGCTGCAAGACTATGAAATAGCACTTGTCTGACAACAATGCAAGTATGGCGACTGAAGAGGCTCAATGCCCAAGGAAGAACATCACGCTGCAGGAGCAGGATCAGGCCACGCACTGCCATGCACTGCACTAAAATGCTGCGACTTCACTGCCATTGACTGCTATGCATTGCCCTGCCACAGCAGGCACTGATGGGCTGTACTCATGTACCTGCATAACGGTGCCCTGCCCATACCCAGGCCCATACCCAGGCCCATGCCCATGCACTTCCCCTGCTGAGCCATGACGTATCCGTGTTGAGCAAGAAAAGGCTGATCTATGGAGCCTTGACATGGCCTGACATGGCTGTGCCTGCAGGTTTTTGCAGGCTTTGCAGCTTTTTGCATTAGAGGTGTTCGGTGGCCGTTTCCGGAGGGAGGATGTCCAGGACGGTTACGGTGTTGTCGGTGACGCAGAATTTGATGTTGTGGCCCAGCAGCAGGGCAAAGTATTCCTTGCTGTCAGTCTCCCCCTTGTAGGCAGGACGCGGGTCCTGGGAGAGTATCTCTACCAGCAGCTCACGGTCGAGGTTGAGGGAGGTTGCACGTAACTCTGCCTGTGGGGTAAAGACCACGTCTTTGAGCTCAGGGGGCTCAGGGGCAAAGCCGCTGCGGGCATCGGCTATGGCATCAACAAATGGGATATAGGGTTTGATGTCGAGCACCGGGGTGCCATCTACCATGTCTGCACCCAGTACATGCAGTACCGTACGTCCTTTGCGGTTTTCAATATGGTCAAGCTCCAGTACGGAAAGACCAAGACGGCTTGGTCTGAAAGGAGAGCGTGAGGCAAAGACACCTACTCTGGTATTACCACCAAGGCGTGGGGGTCTGATCATGGGACGGAAACGGTCTACCTGTATGCGGTCAAATACAAAGATCACATGGATGTGGCTGAAGCCCTCAAGGCCGGTTACTGCCTGAGGATCACTGTATGGGGGAAGCAGCTCAATTTCGCAGTGTGCCTTGCGGGCAAGGCCCGGCTGACGGGGAACGGCAAACTTCTGACCGTAAGGAGTCCTGATAATGCCCACCGGTTCAATGTTAAATGAACTTTCCATAAGGAAAATGTTGCCCTCAATGACGCAAAGGGCCCCGATCCTGTAAAGACCGGAGCCCTGACAGCCCCATGGAGGGGCTGGAACAAAAAATCTGTGCCCTGATATCAGCTGTGGCCAGCTGATATCAGGGCATGACAGTCAAGTCAGCCCTGGGAAGGCATTAATGCCTGCTTGCCGGCACTCATACGTACCTGCACTCGCGCATGCTGTTAATTGCTCCACCCTGTCGGGTCAGCCTGAGCTGCTGCTGAGCGCAGCAGGCAGACTGCAGGCTGGCTGCAGGGCAGGTCTGCCTTGCCTGTCTGCCCATGACTATGACTTTGAGGTATCCAGGATGAGCTTAGAGCTCAATCTTCTCGATGCGGCGGCCAAAGCGTTCTCTTTGTGGCTGAGGCTCTGGCTCAACCGGGGTACGGTCCCATGCAGGCTTACGGATGAAGCGTTCCTGCTGGACAGGAGGAGCACTCTGGACAGCCTCCTGAGCCGGGGCTGCTGATGCAGTTTGAGCGTTCTTTGCAGCCTGAGCGGCCTTTCTGGCTGGCTGAGCAGCATCAGAGGCCTGCTTTGCTGCCGGGGCAGTGTATGCTGCAGCAGGGCCGCCGATTGGCTCGCTTTCACCTGATGGGATGAAAGCACCGGCTGGCGGGGTCTGCTGGCCAGCATCAGGGGTGGCTGCCGGGGCTGGCTCTTCTGCTTTCACCGGGGCTGGACGCTTTGGCATTTCACCCTTGGCATTGGCTACCTGCAGAGCCTCGGCATAGCAGGTTACGGATACGTAACATGCCTGAGTCTTTTCAAGGCGGATGCACTTGTTGAAGATAATACCGTTTGCCCCCATATCAGCTGCCTGAATACGGGCATCAGTGCGGGCTTCGCTTTCACGGGCAATGAAGTCATCAGGATCTTCCTGACAGGCAAGACCGGTTACCAGGCCCAGGGAGCGGTACTTATGCTCCAGAATGCTCTCATTGGTATAAACCTCAACACGGGAAGGCTTGGCATATTCCACAAAGTTCTGAGGATTGAGGTTTGAGTCAAAGGAGACTTCCTGACAGGCGTTGAGCATTAAGGCTGCCGGTACCATTAAAGCGGCAGTCAGCATAGACTTCTTCATAGCAAAAAAATCCCGGAAAAATAAGGCTGGCCGGCCCGTCTGATACAGGCCGTCACGGCTCCAGATGCAGTGCAGCAGCGTCATAAAACGCTGCAGTCTCTACTTCAGATGTGAATGCCAGACGGCAGA
This sequence comes from Anaerobiospirillum sp. NML120511, assembly GCF_023050955.1. Classification (NCBI taxonomy): domain Bacteria; kingdom Pseudomonadati; phylum Pseudomonadota; class Gammaproteobacteria; order Aeromonadales; family Succinivibrionaceae; genus Anaerobiospirillum; species Anaerobiospirillum sp. NML120511. The sequence goes on along the minus strand of NZ_JALKIK010000063.1, from coordinate 13,440 downwards.
AACACCCGGATAATACCGAAAATAACCCTCTATCATACCTGATCTTGTACTTTCAGATAAACCACCAGATCAGCCCTGTCTCTTTAATCCCCATCTTGAGGCCCCACAAGCTCCCGGACCTGTACCTGCCTCATCGTTCACCCTGATCTCAAAGCACATCCCACCTCAGCGGCCATAACCAGCCTGCCTATTCACCTATAACCTGCAGGCCAGCCGGCCTGCAGGTCAAAGCACTGGCCGTAATCGTAGCCAGAGAAATTAGACATTTCTTTTGACTGGTGGGACAGCCCCAGTCCCTGTCATTGCCATCCGCCATAGCCAGGGCGACAGCCATAACCATAGTCGTAATCGCAGCCATTGCTATTGCCCTCAGCCATAACCTCAGGCACTGGTATTGGTATGGAGCATGGCACTGCCATTGCCATTGGCATGGGCATGGGCACTGGCATAACCACAGTCATCTGCCATTTGCATAGCCATGGCAATTGCCATGGTCATGGCTGTTTGCCATGACCTGGGCATAGTCCTCGTCTGTAGAGTTAGACATCAGTAATACCGATGAGCTGTGGGCAGTACAGACGGAGCTGAGGGGTGATGGGATAACAAAAGTTGCAAATTGAGATGCAGCCCCCACTTTCGGGGCTATGTGGCCTGTGAGGGTACCGCTTAATTGCAAAAGTGAGCCCTGTATCATATTTGCTGTGGGCATTTTTTCTTATCCTATCAGATGGCCGCATGGCAGTGCGTATGTTCACTGTCATGGATGTTATGACGCTGTGCGTCCTGATCAGTCTTTCTGCATCTTTCTGTGTTCTTCGGAAAGTGTCCTGTATCTGTACTGCAGTGCTGACTGTCTGTGTTCAGCAGTACTGACTGTCCGGCAGTAAGACCGTCATTTTTGAGTACTACTCTGGAGGATTGTTATGTCCGGTGTAATGGCAATGATACTTGCAGGTGGCGAGGGCACCCGTCTGATGCCTCTTACCAAGCCACGCTCCAAACCTGCTGTACCTTTTGGCGGAAGCTACCGACTTATCGACTTTGTACTGAACAACTTCGTTAACTCAGGCATTCTGCGTCTGTTTGTTATCACCCAGTACAAGTCTCAGTCTCTGTACATGCACCTGAAAAACGGCTGGACAGTTTCCGGTATTCCAGGCTGCTTTATTGACCCTATTCCGGCCCAGATGCGTACCGGCAAGGAATGGTACCAGGGTACAGCCGACGCTATCTATCAGAATCTGACCTTCATTGAAGATCAGTACCCGGACAATGTCTGTGTCTTCGGCTCTGACCATATCTACAAGATGGATATCCGTCAGATGCTTAACTACCACTCTGCCAATAAGGCAGATTTGACCGTATCAGCCATCAGATTACCTGCAGCTGACTGTGCCGGCAATTTCGGTGTGATTGAGGTTGACCAGAGTGGCCGTATGATTGGCTTTGAGGAAAAGCCTGCCGTACCAAAGGAGATTCCTGGCGATCCTGGTTACTGCCTCGTATCGATGGGTAATTACATTTTCCGTACTCCGGTACTGGCCAACGAGTTAAGAGTAGATGCCGAGGACCAGACCTCCTCCCATGACTTTGGCAAGGACATCATTCCAAAGCTGTTCCCAAGAGGTAATGTCTTTGTCTATGACCTGTCCAACAACGTCATCGACGGTGAGCCAAAGGAGGTTTACTGGCGAGATGTTGGAAGCATTGATGCCTACTGGGATGCCCATATGGATCTGCTCAAGGACAACGCTCCTTTCTCCCTTATGAACGTCAAGTGGGCCCTGCATACTTTCTACCCTCCACTTCCACCGGCACACTTCTCTGATACTGCTCACAACCAGTCTCTGGTCTCCCAGTCACTGATTTCTGCAGGCTGTAATCTTGAGGGTGCCCGCATCAGCAAGAGTGTTCTGGGCTTCCGCTGTGAGGTACTGGACGGTGCTGATGTTGAGGAGTCGGTATTTATTGGTGATGTAAAGATTGGTGAGGGATGCCGTATCCGTCGCGCCATCATTGATCGTGGTGTGGAGCTGGCTCCGGGCTTTACTCTGGGCTACGACCCTGAGGCTGACCGCAAGCTTATCGACCCTGATGACAATGGCGGTGTAGGCATCTCATCAGGTGGCATTATCGTCATCCCTAAAGGCATGAAGCTGGGCTTTAACTAACACCAGGCCAGCAAGGCTGCCGGCCATGCAGGCAGCCTGGCGGCCTGGCCACAGGCATGGAGGTCCGGCCGGGTCCCCTGTACCTCAGCCCCAGTGGCAGCGACAGCGGCAACACCAGACCAGCATGTGGTTAGCCTGTGGCTCAGCCATGGAATGCCATCCAGCTGTGCATAAGCTACAGCCTGAGCCCAGGCCGGCCGGACCACTGCAGTCCAGAAAAACCAGTGCAGTCAGATTAAACAGCCAAACTGCTCTGTGCCCTTACCTGGAAACAGCAGCCGTCATGACTACAGGTAATGGTAATGACAGGGCAACCATACTGCGTATCGCAGCAGTCCCTGGCACAGCGACCACAGGCTATACAGCTGCAGGCTATACCACATCAGAAAGCTGTAGCGTTGCTGGCAATGCTGCAACCTCCTTACGGAATGTAGTTTCAGGTCATGCTCAGCAGCCAGCTGCAATGCAGCTGCTGCCCAGCCCATGGCAGGGCATCCAGCCTGAATACAGGCGCAGGTCATGCCACGCAGGCCATGCTGCACAGGTCTTTCGTAATGCAGCCTCGTAACATGCTCAGCAGCTATCTGTATTGCAGCTGCTGGCAATGGCACAGCCTGCTGACACTGTGCAGTTGCTCTTGCTTTTGCACCTGAGCGCATGTGCCTGTGCACATGCATGTGATCATGCGGCGTGATTTGAACCTGTGCACGAGCGTCAGGTATTGCGCCGTTGCCGGCTGCAGCTGCTGCCATGAGGGCAGCTGAGCAGTTGCCGGCTGTGACGCAATTATGTGCCCAGAACCATCAAAAAGAATTATCAGGACATAGGTACTGATATAATGGGCACGATAACAGATTTTTCAGGGCACTGTGTGCCCGGGCAAACAGACAAAGGTCAACGCAGGACTGTCCCATGACTGTTCCTGATGAACAGCCCGGCTGTTGATGACAGGCTTTTATTAGCCTCCTTATGCAGAAATTACAAGGAAGGTGACTTTTTGAACATCATATTTATCTCATCAGAAGTTGCAGACGTTATTAAGACTGGTGGACTGGCTGATGTAGCTAAGGCTCTGCCAGCACAGCTTAAGAGCAATGGGCACAAAGTCCGTGTCATCATGCCATGCTACAGCCTGATCAAGGGTGTCGAGAACTTCCCTGTCATTGGCAAATCCTCCCTGAACAAGGGCACTGATCGACAGATTGACTACCAGATCCGCTCTACCACCATTGGTGACGGTCTGGAGGTATGGCTGCTCGACTGCCCACGCTACTTTGACCGCACTTCCATCTACGGCGACAACAACCAGGCCTACTGGGACAATGGCGAACGCTATGCATTCCTGGCCGCCGCCTCTCTTGATGCCACCAAGACCATGGACTTCAAGCCGGACATTGTTCACTGTAACGACTGGCATGCCGGTCTGACCCCAATGATCCTGCGTATCAAATACGGCGGCGACAAGTTCTTTGATCTCACCCGCTCTATCATCACCGTGCACAATGGTGCTTTCCAGGGTGTCTTCGACCGTGGTCAGATCTACCTCGTTCCTGAAATCTGTCAGGTCTACAACGACATGATTTCCCAGGGCACCTACATCAACTTCTTAAAGTGCGGCGTATTCTACGCTGACAAGATCACTACAGTATCGCCTGGCTATGCCACCGAGCTGACCACCTACCTTGGTGGTCACGGTATGACCCAGAACTTCCTCAACCGTGCAGCTGATCTGGTAGGTATCATCAATGGCTGTGATTACAGTGACTGGGACCCTGCAACTGACAAACATCTGAACATACGCTATGACCTTGATACCCTTGAGGAGAAGATCCTGGGCAAGTACCTGCTGCAAAAGGAGCTTGGTCTGCCAATGGGTGACGATCCTATGTACGGCATGGTGGCCCGTCTTACCGACCAGAAGGGTGTAGGTATTCTCATGCCTATCCTTGAGGAGTTCTTAAGACACCGTGTCCAGATTGTTATCGAGGGTACAGGTGATCCTAACTTTGAGCGTCAGATGCACGAAATTGCTGCCCGCCACCCTGACAAGATGGTATTCCGCTCTGTATACGACAATGCCCTTGCTCACAAGATTGAAGCAGCATCTGACTTCTTCCTCATGCCATCAGTATTCGAGCCATGCGGCCTCAATCAGATGTACTCCCTTGCCTACGGAACTATCCCTATTGTTCGTGGTGTAGGTGGTCTGCGTGACACTGTAACCAGCTATGACAACGATCCTGAAAAGGGCAACGGCTTTATCTTCTGGGACCCTAATTCCGAAGAGCTGCTCAGCTGCCTGCGCCGTACCCTGATCTTCTACCTTGAGGATCCTGTTGAGATGGACCGCATCCGTCGCAATGCCATGAAGGTACGCTTCAGCTGGGCCGACTCCTGCATCAAGTATGAAAAGCTCTACGCTGATGCCCTGACCAAGCCAAAGTGGTGGTAAGGCCACACAGCAAAGCACACGGCCTGAACGGTCCGGTCCCATGACCGGGCCCCAAAGGACCAAAAGGGGCTGCCTGCGGGCAGCCCCTTTTGCGCTCCAGTCCACCACATTTATCAGATCTCCTCATCCACCCCGGCCAGCTGGCCGGAGGGACAGCATGTCAGGCAGGTCCATACCTCCATAAGGACAGTAAGGACTATCTCTGCCACTCAGGTTGCGGCATATGCCCATCCCGTCATTAAGGGCTCTGACGAGCCTGAATGTGCAGCCCAATAAGGCTGCTCAGCACGTCCACTGGATCTGGGCAGCCCCAGTACAGTAGCTGCCAGCCGCCCACTGTCTGAACATGATGGACTGGTCAGGCAGTGTCCTGTCACGGCAGTAACGCAAGGCCCAGCCTGGCAATTTCAGAACCAGCATGGTGAGTACACACCCGGCTGAGGTAAGTAAGGCAGGGGTATGCCTTACGGGCATACCTGCGGCAAGACGCGGACAAGTGCAGTGCTTTGAGCTAAATGGCTGGTCATGGCTCATGCTGTCATACAAGTAACAGAGCAAGGGCAAGTCCTGACTGACTGATTGATTGATTGATTGATTGCCTGTCTGCATGCCGGTCAGTTAATTTGCACGTGATTTTTAGCGAATGACAGGTTCAGCCAGGTAACTAAAGAGATTTCTGGATCGACCTGCACAGAGGAGTTATAGCCGGCCTTATTGAATGACCGACTGAGTGACTGATTGATTGGCCTGCTGACAGGCTAACCTGCTCAATTGACCGCTCCTCGATTGATTGCCATGCTTGCCTTCTTACTCAATTCGTAAGTGAGCGAGTGAATGTATGAGTGAGTTGGCTGGCAGGTGACTGATGCACTGAGTGATGTAGAGAGCATCTGAGTGAAGTGATATTGAGCGTGAGTATTGGTATGAGTATGAGGCTTTCCAGAGGGGAGCTCTGCTCCAGAGACGGGCTCTGGGCCTCTATGGTGAGCGTTATGACATTCAGGATGATGTCTGGTGCCCGTGATGATGCTGATGCAGACGCTACAGCTTATGCATAATGCGCCTGTTCACACTGGTGACCAGGCTATGAGCCATGATGCAAGGATGTCCAACTATGGCAGTGCCCAACGAAGCTCACAACCAAAGCATAAAACATGCATGGATGATGTGCCGGGCTTATATCGTCAAACGTTTCGCTTTACAAAGTATATTAGAACACTATATGTCCGGATATGGCTGTGCCATGAAATGCCATAGAATGACATGTTTTGCAGAGTTGTTATGAAATGCTTGATGGCCATACAGTTGTCAGACAAGTAAATCATAACCAGGTGCGGACACGGTTAACTCCAGATCGTGAAGTACCCACGGGCATTCCCGGCAAAGCCAGGCTCGTCCCTGCATATCCCATAATTGAGTGAATGTAACTGAGCTGGTCTGCCTGAGATACCGGATTTAGATGGCTGATCTGAGCTGTAGCATCTCAGTCTGCTTAAATATTTTAGAAAGTATCAGACATTTGGTTTTGCAGAAGCCTCGACAGTGCTGCCGTCTCGTACAGATTTGCCGCAGCCACTATCGCTGTCCCTGTAAGTGGCAGACTGCCGTCTGTGCCCAGGGCAACGGTCCACGTGCCTGAACTGTCAACCCGCTGATCTAAATCCCCAATGAATAAGGAATTTGCATGTCGATAGAAAGAATTAAGGCTGCTACTCTTGAAGAGAGTGTCCGTGCCCGCATTGCGCAAATGAACCTGATGATTCACAGGGATGTAAAGCTGGCCCGTAATCTCAGATTCCGCAGTCCAGCCTTTCTGGGTGAGGGTGTAACAGCTTTCCGCCTGCAGATTGATGCCTATTCCTACATGGAGCGCAACTCAGTAGCCATGGCTACCACCATAGGACGCTACTGCTCTATTGGCCATGGGGCAGACCTTGCCATGGGCAAGCATGATTACACTCATCCTACTACCTCACCTGCCTTTTACTTCAATGTCTTTTTCATGGGGCACTCAGGAAAATCCCTGAGCAGCATCCCCTGGTTCTGGCCAACAGCGGCATCAGCAATCAGGTACATATTGGCCACGATGTCTGGATCGGTGCCCACGTCCGTATACCGTCCTCAGTCACCATTGGCCATGGAGCCGTAATAGGCACCAATACTGTGGTCACAAAGGACGTACCACCTTATGCCATAGTGGTAGGTGGTGGAGAGCACAGCTCTCAGCGCATTCTCAAATACCGCTTCCCTGACGAGGTTATCAGCGACCTGCTGGAAATCAACTGGTGGGATTACGACATACCTAAAATGATTACCGCTGGCATCAAGGTACCACGTGACAATGTCAAAGACTTCATTGCCTTCTTCAAGAACGAAGACAGAGACAGGCTCATCCCAATCTCTGAGCCATGGCGCCTGCTCTGCACTGCCTCAGAGAGCAAGGTCTTTGTCTTTCCGTCAGAGCCTGACACCTTTATGGACTTCAACGCGGTAGAGATAGACGACGCCACCGGCAATGCCATACGCCTCTTCGTAACCGACATGGAGCTCTAACCACCCAACATCACAAGGCCAGGAACCAGCGCCATCCACCGCCCATAGCCACACAATCAGAAACCAGATCCAGCCCGGCAATGCCCACAATCATGGCCAAAGACAGGCTCAAAAGGGCCCCAAAACCACTTCCACAGGATAAAACGAAGTGAAGTGGTAACAAAAACACGAAACATGTACCATGTAAAGACCGTGTCTACGCAAAAGTATTTTTCAGTTCGCCTTACGCTTTTGCAAAGATATGCTTTTTAAATTTATCTTTTTTGAGCACCCTCACATGTCTGCGGCCGTTCCTGAATACGCGTATGCATTCGATATGCGCTATTCTGGCAATATCGGGTGTTTGCGTTAATGTTCTGTCCCTTTCTTTCCGTCCTGGATACACGGGGGCAAACAGGAATCAAACAGAAAGCTCAGAGCCAAGTCTCTAAGTATCTGTATCCCTTTGCCATCCCCGGCAGTTGTAAGATGTCTCCCCGACATCAACGTGCTGCAAAGCCATTCCAAATGACTTTCAGTACAATCTCACAGAGTTTCCCAAACTCGGTACCATCCCCTTCCTTTAGTCAGTTCCAGTCTTAAATCAGGCATAAATACCAGCAGCTGCAACAGCTGTTGAGCATAACTGTGCCCGATCGGTCAACAAACATACTCATGCCCACATCAACAGGCACGAGCCCCTAAATAACATCCCATCTGCAAGATAAACCGAACACCACGGCTGCCATGCACTGCCATGCAGCGCGTGCGGCCACATTTTGCGGAAACAAACAGGTGCGCCCAATGGTACGCTTTACAAAAGATGTTATAAGACCATTCAAACAAGACTGAAAGCCTCTCATATCAGACCATCCCAAGACACAAAAAGGATTTTTCTACGTCCCTTATTGCGTCCAGAGTATGGCCACAAACTGAGCAGGCAACCTCCTGAACTGACTACGCCTCTGGCATCTTTATGCCATTTCATATCACTAAAAAAGCAATCTGGTACCCGTGAGAGCCCTTGCAACAGCCAAATGGTCATACGCCTCCAGTACACCGGCCTTGACCATCATATCCAGTAAGGTTCTTCAGGAATAAACCTCGAACCTCCCCAACAAAAATCAAAACGCCGACTGCACAGCCATGCTCAATCAAGAGCACGCCCACAGCCGGCGCCGGACCGTTCCCGAAGTGAAGCGGTCCAGACCTGCCAGGCAGCGCCTGCGCAGGGCCCGGACAGGACACACTTCAAACAATTCAAGAAACAGATGAAACTTTCTAACAACGCCATCAAGTTCCTGATGGCTCAATATCGTGCAATCTACAAGAACGCCTACGTAAAGGGCCTAGCAACTGCCGTCATCCTGACCTCAGCCCTGGCTGCCGGCCAGGCTCAGGCTGTTACACAAGGTAAAAAAATTGATGATGCTGAATGGGCTAAACTAAACGGCCCTGTAGAGGTTGTTGATACCACAAACTTCCTTGATATCAAAGGCAAAAATGCAACAAACTCTAACGAGTTTGTTTTAGATCTTCAGTCTGGATCAAATGTTATTCAGGCAAATGGTACCTCAGGAGCTGCTGTTAAAGCTGACAAAGGTACTATTAAAATTACCTCAACTAAAGGCGATGCTACTCTTGATATTTCCACAGCAGTTAATGGCTCAGGCGCTTCTTTAGACATTAAAGCTGTAGAAGTTATTAAAGGCAAGCTGACAACGAAAGGCAGTGGAGCTCAGGTTACTGCTGCGCTCAATGCTGGAGCAATTACAATTGGCGGCACTGAAGCTGGTGCCAGCGGTACAGTTGAACTTGGCGACTTTACCCAGACAGGTTATTCATTAGCCGGAACAGGCATTAATGGCGCAAAAACCCAAGACGTGTCCAACTACTCAACTATCAAACTGATTTCGGGCGGTAAGCTCGGTACAGCCGATACACTGACAGCCGATCTGGGTCAGGTGAAAGTTGACGCAGCTAACCTCGTGATCAGTGGTGGTACCTTATCTACAGGTGCTGATTCTAATTTATCCGGCAGCGGCGCACTCTTTACCGTAAATCTTGTTCAAGGCCAGATGGACTCAGGTACAATTCAGACCAAAAGTACAAAGGCAAGCGATAACAAGCTTTCTCTGATTTTTGCCGATGGAAACTGGAAGTCCGGTGATACAGCAGTTGAGAAGGTCTTTACCATCAACGGCGGTACTCTTGACCTGGCTACCGACATGGTTGTGTCCGGTGCCGGTGTGGTCAAGTTCGGTAAGGACCTCTCCAAGTTAGATGTCAAGAATAAGGGTATCACTGTATCCGGTTCAGCTGGCGTCTATGCCGATGATGCTGCTCATGCTGCCACCGTAATTGGTGCTCTGCCAATTACTCTTAGCGGTGGTGCTTTTGAGATTGGCTCTGGTGATGTCGACCTTACTGCAGCTGACAACAAGATCAAGTTTGCTGCTGATGCTGCCAAGGGAACCATTGGTATCAAGGACGGCTCTTTCTTCAAGGCCAATAACAGCAATGTAACTGTCAGTGGCGACCTTGCTGCCAAGATGACTGTCGAGGCTGATGGCTTTACCATTAAGTCCGGCTCTGCAGTAACACTGACCAAGACTAAAGTTAAAGCTGACAGCAGCCTTACTCTTCTTGCTGATACCGTAGTATCAGGCGGAACTGACACCAGCATTACTCTTGGTGCACAGTCTCTGGACAGTATCTTAGCAAGTGATAAGTACAAGGCTATCGATACTGACAAGACTCTCAGCCCTGAGCAAAAGGTTGCTGCCAAGAAGAGCATGCTGATCAACGGCACAGGTGGCTCAATCAGTGGCAATAAGCTGACCCTTCAGAGTGGCGGTACCTTAACTGTTGCTAATGGCAATTGGACTGCTAAGAATGAAATTGAACTTAAAAATGCTACCACATCAGGCAAGTTAGTAGTTGGTGCACAGAATGGCGTAGCCAGCCTTACTTTTGCTGCCGGTTCCAAGCTCAACGTCTCCAGCGGCACTATTTCTGTAGGTGCTTCCTCTGCCAGCCCTCAGGAAGCAGTACTGGACATCAGCGCTCTTGGTGCTGACAACCTGACCCTGACCAAGGGCTCTTTAACCGCTGACAAGAACGGCACTCTGATTGCTGATGCCACCCAGATTGGTGATCTGACAGCTGAAAACTTCAAGACCATCATCTCTGGTGGCGGTACCTTACAGCTCAATGGTGACGTTGAGTTAGCTAAGAGCAAGATTGCTACAAGCGACACTGCAGGAAAGCTTATTTTCTCAGGTGCTGCTGGCAGTCTGGCTACCTTAAAGGCCGATACTCTTACCATAACTGGCGCTGACAGCGTTAATATTGGTGAACACGGCGTTATCAAGGCCACAAGCCTTACTCTTAACAACATTGACAACTCAGGCGCTGCTCAGCCAGTCAAGCTCGGTTCAGGTAACTATATTGTTACCGAAGAGCTGCTGACCGAAAAGAACGGCACTGTTCTTGAGCTTGGTCAGAACGCCTCCTTACAGCTCGGTGACATTGGTACTGATGCTGATGGCAACAACTATTCAGTAACCACAGCTGGCAACACCAACATGAGCCTCAAGCTCAACCATTCTGGTGCCAAGGTCGACTTTGTTACTGGCAAGTGGGGCAACAACAAGACCTCTCTTGATGTTGTCGATGGTCAGGTCAACATCGGCTCTGAACTTTTAGATGCTAACTATAACGTTATCGCTGCTCAAGTAACAGGCAACAAGCTGACTCAGGCTTCAGGTGGAATCACCTTAAACAGTGGATCAACCGCTACCTTTACTGAGATTGCCAAGACCGGTGGCGAGCTTATCATTGAAGGCGACTTTGTCATCGAAGGCAAGCACACTCCATATGAAGCAGCTGTAAGCGGCTCCAATGGCGTTGTCGGCAAGCCAGAAGTTCTGCAGAGCTTTGGTGTAAAGCTTGATAAGGCTAAAGTAATCGGTGCTAATGCCTCTCTGACCATTGGTGCTGAGGCCATGGGCGCTATCGCTTCCATCGATAATTCAGTTGATAGTAAGACTGTTAAGGTTAACTACAAACTTGATAAGGAAAGCGGTGCTGCTCTTGATCTGGTGAGCGGAGCAATCACACTTGAGGACTTTGGTACTCTGAAACTGGGCTTTGACAGCGGCGACAAGTTTACTCTTGATCAGCTTAAAGCTATCCGTAAAGAGTTCCTTGGCAAAGAGGAAGCCATTGATACCGGCTTTATCTCCCTTGGCAATGCCACTATTGATGGTGTAACCCCTTCCGGCGGTACTCTGGCATTTACCGAGCTCAACAAGTTCAAGGACTTCACTGACTTTGTAGTAGGTGACCTTAAGGATGCTACTATCACTGGTGTTGATGGTACCGTTAACGGAAATGTCGGCCGTCTCGAGACAGAAGCCGGCTCAGTAACCGTTGGTGTAGCCACCCTCAACAATTGTAAGGGCGGTGCTTTTGCCTATGAAAAGGGTACCGGCGAGGCAGTTAAGATTACCGTTAATAAGAGCGGCCTGTTAGGTCTGAATAACGGTGGTAAGGCTGGCGAGGTTATCCTGAATGATGGCGTGTCCCGTGGAACCACCCTGCTCATCTCTGGCGGTTCAGCAAACGTAGCTACAGATGTTGCCAAGATCTCAGCTAAGGGTACCAATACTGAAGTTCAGGTAGCTTCCGGCATCCTTAATGTCAAGGGCGGCGTAACAGCTGGTTCTATCAAGACCTCTGCTGACACCACTCTGAATGTTGAAGGCTACAAGAGCGCTACCGGCCTGACCCTGTCCAATGAGCAGGCTCTGTCTGAGTTCAAGGGCAATGTCAACGCACAAAGCATCAAGGTCAGCTTTGCAGGTGAGACTATCTTTGCAGGTAACAATAACAACTTCCTGCTCATGTCTGCATCAGGCACTAACGGTAACCTGACCTTCAAGAACGGTACTACTACTGTAAGCAGCATGCTGGGCATTGACGTGTCCAAGGCTGTAGACAACGGTGTCGATGTTCTCGATAACGCTGTTCTGAATGTTGATGGCGCTATCAAGCTGGGAGCTCAGTCCTACCTTGGTGTTGGTTCCGAGCACGAATATGCTGCTGACGGCAAGACTGTTGTAGAGTCCGGCTCTACCGGCTATCTCTACGCCAAGATGGTTGACCTCAATGGCGGCATCATGGGTGTAGACCCTGAGTACGGCATGAAGACCTCTATTGCTGCAGTTGGTGCTTTCGGTGCAGGCACTTTCAACCTGCTCAATGCTAACGATGCCGGTACTGTCAGCGGTGACGTAGTTGTCAGCCAGAACGCTGCTCTTGGTGTTGGTCAGTCCGTAAACCTGGATACTGTTAAGAACTTCGTTGCTCAGTACCAGGATGCTGACGACTCTCTGTCCAAGGATGGCGTAGCCAACGTCATGTACATCGACGGCAAGATCATGCACAAGAGCGGCCGTATCATCCTTGATGGTCAGAACCGTCTTGATGATTCCGTAGCTGTTCTGCGTGAGGGCAGCACTGCCTTTGCCTATGGCTATGATGCTGACAGCAACAAATCTGTATCAGGTGATGAACTGGCTGATCTCTACATCGGAAATGGTTCCATCCTGGCTTTGGGTAATGGTGCTGTTAACGGTGCCATTGAGTTTGCTGACGCTACTGCTCAGATCTATGCTCCAGCTTCCGCTGACAGCAAGAAGGCCCAGCAGGGTAAGATTGTTCTGGCCGGTGAGGACTTCCTCAAGAGCCGCAACATCACCCTGTTCACTGCCGGTGCCAAGGCTGCTACTAATGGTAAGCCAGATTCTGCTGTTCCAGGCAGCGCCAAGAACGTCACCGTTCTGGGTGAGACCGGTAAGGATGACATCCGTGTTGAGTCCCTCAATGGTCTGATGTACTTCACTCTCGAGGCCGGTAAGGCTCTTGAGGAGACCGGCTACAACCTCAAGCTGGATACCAAGCGCGTTGATACTGCCTTTACCGCAGCTTCTGCTCCAATGAGAGACTTCCTTATCGGTTATACCGCTCAGGACAAGAACTGGTCAGCTGTTGCCTATGGTGAGGCCGGCGCTGTATCCGAGACTCTGCTGGGCAATGTTGCCGGTGCCATGGTTACCGCTGCAAACGGCACTGTTGAGTACGCCGCTGACGCAACTGAAGAGTTCAAGCAGGCCAACCCTCTGAGCAACTTCGTTGCCGTAAATACTGGTACTGCTGAGGCTCCTCAGTATGTAGCCTACGAGAAGGCCTACAACGGGTTCCTCGAGGACGTAGTACGTA